>CAUZWH010000059.1:0-11042 GCA_963583675.1 Alphaproteobacteria bacterium | reverse complement strand
TTTTTCTGTTACAAGCTAAAGTTATTGTGCGGACGCCGCGCTTTAGGACTAACTGGCATTTTAGGAGGCACCATTGCGAGTTTTATCCATATTGAAATGGGCCGGGGTCCTGATTGTGGCCCTCGTCGTTGCCCCTCATTACCGGCAACATTCGCATCGTCATGCTGGTGCTTATTGAGCCCGACATCCTCCTTGAGACCAATGCACGCTTCGCCCGCCCGATAGGCGATGACGTTTGCGGGGGCAAGCGGGTCGGCCATCGGAACGCTCGGTCTTGTCCAATACCGCGGCTAAGAAAGTTGCCAGCGGCGGCCACTCGTAGATGCGGCAAATCAAGCTGTCTGGGATTTGATCCGCGCAGATCGTGTGGTTGATTGTCTTAAATTGCTTAAGCGCCGGGTGATTTTCCGCGAGCTCAGCAGGTCGATCATCGAAATAGATGTTGTGGCGCCTCTTGTGGACGAACGAGGCGCTATCAAGCAAAGGCTTCACTTCGCGAACACAGCGCTCGAGCGTCGCCGGGCGCAGAAATTCCTCGAGGTTGAACAAGCCTTGTTCAGATAGCTGCCGACGGCAGCTATCAACGAAAGTGTTCGCCGCTTCGGTGCCGAGTGTATCGAGCGGAAACCGTTCGAGATCCATGAACTCTCTCAGGTCGCTCGATCAATGCTGGGCGTTGAGGAGGGGTGCGAGGTTATCACCCAGGATGGCACGGGCGGCTTGTTCGTCCAAGCTCCGCACGGTGGGGATAGCCATCTCCCCCTGGGGGTCGGCGATCTCGAAGGGTTCATCGGATCCGTAGACCACGCGGTCGGCGCCGACCGTTTCGATCAGGAAGCGCAACATCTCAGGCGCACCCACGGCGGTGTCGAAAAACAGCTGCCGATAATAGGAACTGGGCGGCCGGGAAATATTCTTGTGGCAGTCTTCGTTTCTTTCGAACTTGGGCGCGGTGTAGCCAAGATCAATACGGCCGCGCATGAAAACCAAGTTGCCGCCGCCATGGGCCAACGCGAGATGAAGATCGGGATGACGCTCGAACACGCCGCCGTAGATCATCCGTGTGACCGCCAGAGTCGTTTCGTTGGGCCAGGCGAGCACGGTGTTCAGCGTATAGTCGCCCCAGCGCTCTAGCTTGTCTGCGCTGGTTGGGTGCATGAACACGATGAGCCGTCTTTTCTCTATCAAGCCGAATAGTGGATCGAGTGACGCGTCGTCGAGCGGGCGATCACCGCCGTAAGTTCCAATTTGCACGCCGACAAATCCATGCTTATCCAGCGCACGGTTGAGTTCGTCCACGACGCGATTGGGCTCACCCAAACACAGCGTCGCCAGCCCTTTGAAACGTCCCTGGGACTGTGCGACCGATTCTGCGGTGCTCTGGTTGAGGCGGCGCGCCCATTCGACGTCGGCGGCGCCACCCGACCACGAGATTAACGTCGGCACCGGCGAAACCAATTGCGCGTCGACCCCCCGCGAAGCAAGACCCGCCACGCGTTCCTCAAAATGATAAATCGGCGGATCGAACGGGCCATAGGCGGGAACGAGATAGGTGTAGTTATCGTCCATAAGCTCGATCCCAAACGTCTTGTCGCGGGCAAGCTCCGCCATGAACGTGTTGCTCAAGACATGGGCGTGAACATCAATAATCATCGCCGACTCCTGGAAACTTGACCCATTGGGAAACTATCAAACTCTCAGTCTGGCACGACGTCTAGCGCGGCGACGGTTTCTGGGGTCTTTGCCCGCGCTGGGCGACAAACAGCCCCGCTAGAATAAGCAATCCTGCAGCTCCCTGTGCAAGTGAGAGCGCTTCGTCAAACAGGATCCACCCATAAGAGCTCGAGAACACCGGCACAATGAGCAGGGCGGTGGCACTAATTGACGCCGGTAGGCGTCCTGTCACGAAGGCATAGATCGACAGGCCAATTACGTTGACAGTGATCGCGTAACCGCCGAGCAGTCCCCAGCCAGCCGAGGTCTGTGGGAAGACAACGCCATCTTCAAGCAAAACTGTCGCCAACAAGATCATCGGGCACGCCAAGCCCATATTCCAAACCATGGTGACCGGCGTCGAGTAACTACCGCGTTGATTCTTGAGGCACAAAACCCATAGCGCGAAGAAGATCGCGCCGAGCAGGGCCAAGCCATCCCCGAGTGTGACAACACCGAACTGTCCGGCCCCCTCGCGAACCAGCAAGCCGGTTCCCACGAGCGCCAAAATCAAGCCGAGTATGAAAACCGGGGTAATTCGCTCCCGGAACAAGAAATAGGCGCCAAAGGCCACCACGATCGGATGAAGATTTGAGATCAATACGGCGTTGGCGATTGATGTCATCAACACCGCGCTCTGCCAGGTGAGGACGTTGAGGGTCAGCATTAGAGCGGAGAACAACATCCATAGATATTCCCGCCGGTTTGCGAGCAGGACCCGCACCTGATTGCGGCGCGAGGCCAGCGCGATCCACAGGAGCATGAAGGGAACCGTGATCAGAAACCGCCAAAATCCGGTAGCCGCGGGCCCAACTTCACTCAACCGGATGAAGACTGCGGTGAACGAAAAAAGCAGCGTGGCGAAAATCAAGCCGGCATAGGCTACACGGTCGGGTCGGTTTGTATCGGGCACTTGTATGAGGTTCGCTATCACCCCCACGGCGAGGGCAGGCGATCATACACTTTTTACCAAGCAACCCTTGAGATTGATGCGGAAATGAGCGATATAACGGCAACTGAGAGGCGCTAGCTTATGTTTGTGCAAGCTGCTCGTGCCAACTAAACACATCCTCGTTACGTATCTCTAAGGAACTAAGGGAGGTTCACATGTTCAAAGGGCTCACTGCGGTAGCTGGCGCGGTTGCCATGCTTTCGGGTGCCATGCTTTCGGGTGTCGTGCAGGCTGCTGATGTCAAAGTCGGCTATTCAATTTCGCGCACTGGCTTTCTTGCCTCTGCCGTTTCTGTTCAAGAACAGGCCTATATCCTGTGGCGGGAGCAGGTCAATGCACGTGGCGGCCTCAACATCGGTGGCAAAGAGAAGCGTAAGATCGCAGAATTTGTTTCCTATGACGATCAGACGGACGCCGGAAAAATTCCACAAATTTACGAAAAACTGATTGGCGACGATAACGTCGACTTGTTGCTCGCGCCTTATGCCACTTTCTTACACGTGGCGATCACCGGTGTGGTCGAAAAGAACAAATTCCCGTTGGTCGGCAACACCGCCTCGTCGGTATTGATCCGCGATCTCAACGCCAAATACATGTTCTTTACGGAAGTCCTGCCTGACGAGTATTCCGCAGTAGTCGTCAATTTCTTGAAATCCCAAGGATTGAAGCGCGCTGCACTTCTTACCTTGCAAACCTCCTTTACTCTGGAGATGAAGAAATTCACCAAGCCATTGCTGGAAAAGGCAGGTATCGAAGTCGTAATCGATCAGGAATATCCTTTTGAGATCAAAGATTTCACGTCGATTGTCACCGGGATCAAGCAATCCAACGTCGATACTGTGATTGGCTACACCTATCCGGCCGATTCGATCATGTATATGGATAAAGCACGTGAACTGAACGTCACCGCACCGTTTCAGTTCCTGCTAATTGGCCCGTCGATCCCGTTCTTTCACGCGAAATACGGTAAGAATCTCGATGGCATGGTGTCGGTCGGTCACTGGGCACCAAATGCCGGGTTCACAGGCGGACAGGCCTTTCACGATGCCTATTCCAAGCGGTGGAAAGAGAAGCCGGATTATCTGGATAGCGTCATCGCGTATGTGAGCGTCCAAATTCTTGAAGAGGCCGTCGCGAAGGGCGGGCTCGACAAGGAGAAGCTTCGGGACGCAATCGCGGGTGGTGACTTTGATACCATCATGGGCCAGGTCAAGTTCAAGAATAACAACAATGCGACCACGTCGCCTGGGTTACTCCAGTATCAAAATGGTCTCAACGAGATCATTTGGCCGCCGTCGATTGCAACGTCCAAATTCATCACGAAGCCAGCTTGGCAGTAGATCTTTAGTTCAAGTCTATTTTGCGGCCGACCCTCGGGTCGGCCGTTTTTTTTTGATTGCCGGAGAGAACCACTAAACCTGGATCGACGCATCCGTTAAGTCCAGGTTCAAAAAGGTGTGAACGAAGTAATCTGGCTCCCCTCAAAATTCCAAGCCAAACCCAATTGGAAAATGTACTGAGGCGGGATTACGGACGATTTTGGGCTGGCAGGTTGCTCGAATCTGTCAGCCTTTGTTTTGCGGATTGGCCTATCCGGCATGGCCAGTCAGTATCGTCAGCAATTGCAAGTCGTGCTAGTTTGCGCGCCAGAATTTGAAGAAATAACCAAACACGGAGGCAGCAATGGGCGGATTGAAATACGTGGTGTCCGCGGACTCTCACATCATGGAACCGTTCGATTTGTGGACCAAGGCGCTCGGCGATAAGCACGGCGAGACCTTGCCGCAAGTCGTTAACGAATACCGTGGTGAAAAGACCAAGTTCTATTTCACCGGCTACGAGTACATCAAAATCGGCGACTTCGAGCCGGTCGACACCTCTGATTCGCAAGGCGGATCTCAGTCGCTGGAAGACGAGATGTTGGAAAAGATCGATCGCACCAACAAGGACCCCGACTTGCGCTTGGAGCTGATGGACCAAGATGGCGTCTCGGCCGAGATCGTCAATCCGACATACCTCCTCTACACCTTGCGAACTCCCAACAAGGTCGAAATGGTCAAGGATTGCTGCACGGTCTACAACGACTACATCGCTGACTATGTAAGCACCAATCCGACACGCATGCTGGGCACCTCGATGATCGATATGGAAGATATCGATTGGGCAGTGAGTGAGCTGGAGCGCACGCGCAAGAGAAACCTCCGCACGGTGATTATCAACACCGATGTTCGTGACGGTATGCTGCCCTACCGCGACAAAGCGTACGACCGCTTTTGGGCAGCAGCGCAGGATCTAGAGGTTCCGGTCACGCTGCACATCATCACCGGCAAGGAGCAGGACCCCTATACTCTGCAGGGTGAAGACCGCGGTATAGTCGCGCAGAGTCTGATCCGGGTGCTGTCCGATGTCGGACCGGTTCTGGCCAACGAGTTCATTTTCGGCGGTATCTTCGATCGCTTCCCGAACCTGCAAATCATCCTCGGAGAGTACGAGATTTCGTGGATACCGTGGTTTGTGTTCCGTTGCCGCCAGCTCGAAGGTGCGCTCGGTCAATCGATGGATATGGTGCCGCCGAAGCGTTCGGTCGACGAGGTCATGTACAACAATGTCTGGCACGGTGTTGTCGACGATGAGTATTTCGATCGCGCCTACGACGTGGCTGGTCCCAAGCGCATCATGTGGGGATCAGACTTCCCGCACCCGCGCAACACGTTCCCCAATACCCACGACGTTTTGGATCGTGTGTTCGCGAACGTGCCTGAAGACGTAAAAATTGATGTCACAGGGTTGAACTGCGCCCGGCTCTTCGATCTCGACGTTCCATCCGATGTGGCAGCTGCGGCGGAGTAATACCCGTATCAAACGAAAGCCCCCGATTCGTCGGGGGCTTTTTCTTGCCAACTATTGCCGCTAAGCGATCGGCAGCAGGGCGTAAGCCGGATTAGTCGCCGGGATTGGAACTTCGTCTAGCCCGAGTTCGGCGCGCACGATATTGGCTCCGCGTGCGATCGCCACCATCTTATAGAATGCGTGCGCCCGGCTCATACCGTCGCGGCCAAAGCCGCAATCCGTACTCAAAACGAGGCGCTCGGGTTCAATATATTTGATCGCTTTGCGAACCAGTGCGGCCACATCTTCGGGGCGCTCGACCTGCAGGCGGCGATGGCTGACCACGCCGATGCATACCTTCTTGTCTTTGCCAACCAGACGCCCGATGACTTCAAGGTCCATTCCGTCGTTTTCAGCCGCTTCAAACGTTAGAACGTCGACATCGAGTTGATCGAGATAGGGCAAGGCGCGTTCATAGCTGAGATCGCTGTGCTCGACCCGTTGGGCATAGGGGCTGCCCCAGCAGGCGTGACACCAAACCTCGGTCTTGTCGCGCAGACTTTTGACCTCCTGGTTGAAGGCGTCGACGTAAAACTCCGGTGTCAGGATCGGGTCGTCGACGATGCCGACACGGCCGTGAATTGCGGGTTCTTCCACTTGGATCACCGGGCAGCCGGCATCGGCCAGGGCGTTGTACTCGCGATTCAGCGCCGTCGAGATATCCATAATCAAGTCGCGCCGGTCTTTGTAATGCTGGTTGTCGAGCATGCCTTCGACCAGACCACCCGAAATGCCGCCAAGTTTCATCGGCTTGGTGGTCATCGCCTGGGCCGCTTTCCAAACCTTGTCGTACTCCAGCGACCCTCGATCGACCTTGCCCCTCACATAGGGAGGCAGGCGAGTCTCGACCACCTCGTACATGATGTCACCGGGAATTTTATCGCGCGCGGCCGCGGTCGAGTGGTGCGTCATGTGCGGCTCGCAACAGCCTTGCAGGCGCTCCAACACATAGGCGAACCAGCTACGGCCGGCGGCATCGTTGTCGAAACGCGCATCGCCATCGACCAATATGTCGAGCCCGGCGCGGTTTTGGTCGGTGATGTAGGTTTTGACGGTGTCGAGATATTGTTCGCGATAGGTGCGGTCGGCCATCGCCACCGAAAAAGATCGCCCGTCGAGATCGGCCGTGTACCAACTTGGACGCGGCAGCGAGCCGGTCACCGTCGTGGCCAGAGGTTTGTCCTTGGTTGCAACAAACATGTCGATCACGGCCGCAGGGCGTCAGGCGCCCATAGGCAAGAGCGCAAATTTCGGGTCGGCGCCGATGATCAGTTCCTCGTCGAAGCCGAGTTCCTTGCGAACGATGTTGGCGCCTTTAGCGATCGCCACCATCTTGTAATGCGCGTGGGCGCGGCTCATGCCCTGCCGGCCGAACCCGCAATCGGTGCTCAGGATCAGGCGTTCCGGCTCGATCCACTTCATGGCTTTGCGGACGAGGTCGGCAATTTCCTCGGGCCGCTCGACTTGCAGTGTGCGATGGCTGCACACGCCGATCGCAATCTTCTTGTCCTTGCTGACGCCCTTGCCGATGATCTCGAAGTCAGCGCCCTCGTGCTCCTTGCCCTCGAAGGTGAGCACGTCGACCTCGAGTTCATTGAGGTAGGGGAGCGATGCCTTGTAGCTGATTTTCCCATGTTCGACACGCTGCGCCCACGGGCTGCCCCAGCAGGTATGGCACCAGACTTCAGTTTTGTCGCGCAGTCCCTTGACCTCTCGATTGAACGCCTCGACGTAAAATGCCGGAGTGAGGATCGGATCCTCGACGATGCCCGCGGTTTCGTGAATGCAGGGTTCTTCAATCTGGATCACCGGGCACCCGGAGTCGGCGAGATCGTGATACTCCGCGTTAAAGGTATCCGACAGATCCATCACCAATTCGCGGCGGTCTGTGTAGTGGTCGTTGTTGATGATGGCTTCGATGATCTGCGCCGAGATACCGCCAAACTTGACCGGCTTTTCCGTCAGTCCCTGGCCGGCCTTCCACACTTTGTCGTATTCCAGTGGGCCGCGGCTCACCTTGTCGATCACGCGCGGTGGCAGGCGTGTCTCCATCACCTCGTACATGATGTCGCCGGGCATTTTGTCGCGGTTCGATGCGATCAGCGCACTGCTCATCTCGGGATCGCCGAGGCCTTTGATGCGCTCGAAGGCGTAGGCAAACCAACCGCGGCCGGCAATGTCATCGTCGAAGCGGGAATCCCCATCGACCAACAGATCGATGCCGGCGCGGGTCTGGTCGACGAAATGAGCGGCGAGCGTGTCGAGATATTGCTCCCGGAAAACGCGATCGGCCATTGCGACCGAGAACGCACGTCGGTTGAGATTGGCGTTGTACCAACTCGGCCGCGGCAATCCGCCGGTTGTCGTAGTTAAGAGCGGTTTGTCCTTACTGACCGTAAACATTACAAATCCCTCCCGGCTGGCATTTTTTTGGTGTTGGCCACCGTGCGCGAGCAGAACATCCGCTTCTTGCGGCGTCAAGCGAGGCCGACGGGCCGTGAACTTGGGCCGCGATGTCTCTAAGATTGGCCCGAGCCGCACCCGAATCCTGACCGGGAATTGTCTATGAACCTCGCCGCCCACCTCAGCAAGACCGCCCGTACATTCGGCGACCGGCCGGCCCTCACGGTCGGCACACGGCCGGTTCTCAGCTATGCCGGGCTTGCCGATCGGGCGGCGCGACTCGCCGGCGCCCTGGCCGGTCGGTTTGGGCTCGCGCCGGCCGACCGGGTGGGCATCATCATGAGCAACCGCCCGGCGTTTTTCGAGGCCCTCTACGGGTCGTGGCATGCCGGTTTGGCGGTCGCGCCGGTCAACGCGAGGCTCCATCAACGCGAGTTCGAATACATTCTACGGAATGTAAATGCCAAGCTGTGTTTCGTTAGCCCCGACCTCGCCGAAACCGTAGCCCCACTCGTCGCGGAGCTGCCCGACCTCGCCGAAATCATCGTGGTCGACCAGCCTGATTATGAACGCCTGTTCGATCACGATCCAACGCCGATGGTCGAAGCGTCGCCGACCGATGTTGCCTGGCTGTTCTACACCTCGGGTACGACCGGACGACCCAAGGGCGCGATGCTGACGCACCGCAACCTGTTAATGATGATCTTGAGCTACTACGCCGACATCGACCAGCTCGATACCCGCGATACCGTTATCCACGCGGCGCCGATGTCGCATGCCTCGGGGCTCTACGGATTGCCGCACATCGCGCGCGGTGGCAACCATGTGGTGCCGGAAAGTGGGCATTTCGAGCCCAGCGAACTGTGCGAACTGATTGCCCAACACGAAAATGTCAGCATGTTTGCGGCGCCGACCATGTTGATGCGGCTGGCCAACAGCCCGGCGGCGGCAAATGCCGACTTCAGCAACCTTAAATCAATCGTCTATGGCGGCGGTCCGATGTACGTCGCCAACCTCGTACACGCGCTCGAGGTGATTGGTCCACGCTTGGTGCAGATCTACGGCCTGGGCGAAAGCCCGTGCACAATTACCTGTTTGCCGAAATCGATGCACGCCGACCGCGGGCACCCGCGCTACCTTGAGCGCTTGGGGTCGGCCGGCTTTGCTCGCACCGATGTCGAGATCAAATTGGTCGACGGCGCAGATAATGTTCTCCCAGCGGGTGAAATCGGCGAAGTCGCGGTGCGCGGTGATGTCGTCATGCCGGGCTATTGGAACAATCCCGAGGCGACCGCGAAAAGCCTACGCGGCGGCTGGTTGCACACCGGCGATGTCGGCATGTTCGATGCCGAAGGATTTCTCACCCTCAAGGATAGATCGAACGACATGATCATCAGCGGCGGTACCAACATCTATCCGCGTGAGATCGAAGAGATATTGCTGCAGCACGAAGCCGTGCTCGAAACCTCGGTCATTGGCCGACCGCATCCGGAATGGGGCGAAGAGGTGGTGGCGTTCGTGGTGCGGCGAGCGGGGCAGGGGGTCAACGAAGCCGAACTCGACAAACTGTGTCTCGACAACATCGCTCGTTTCAAGCGACCGAAGCTGTACCGCTTTGTCGAGGAACTGCCAAAAAACAACTACGGCAAGGTGCTAAAAACCAAACTGCGGGCTGAGCTGGCCGCCGGAGACGGGGATTAAGCGGGCTGACCTGGCGGGTTGGATGACAGCAGCTCGTCGCCCTTGATTAGCTCACCGGGCGAGAGCTCCGATAGCGCTTCGAGTTGCTCGTAATAGGATGTGAAATCCGGCCGCGTTTCGGCGAACAATTGATCATAATTGTCGATCACGAAGTAGATGTCCTGGAAATCGTCGATGCGGTAGCGCGTGCGCATGATACGCATCAGATCGAAAGCGACGCGTGCCGGCTTGGCGTCCTCAAGGCTATAAATCGATTCACCCTTCGATGAGACAATGCCGGAGCCATAGATGCGCAAGCCCTGCGGGGTGCGAATAAGGCCGAATTCGACGGTGTACCAATAGAGCCGAGCCAGGTTGGGCAGGCTACCGAGGCGCAACGCCTTCAGACCGCCGCGACCGTAGGCTTGCAGGTAATCGGCAAATACCGGCTGAAACAACATCGGCACGTGGCCGAAGACATCGTGAAAGACGTCCGGCTCCTGGAGATAGTCGAGCTGCGCCCACGTGCGGATAAACGTCGTCGCCGGAAAGCGGCGATGGGCGAGGTGATTGAAAAACGGATCGTCGGGAATCAATCCCGCAACTGGAACTATTTCCCATTTCGTGGCCTGCCACAGCACCTCGGTCAGATGTTCAAAGTCTGGGATTCCACCGTCAGCGGCGATGCCGAGCGCCTTTATGCCATCGAAATACTCGTCCGCAGCACGACCGTTGAGCAATTTGACTTGGCGATCGAACAGCGGGTTCTAAATAGCATGCTCATCGGTACTGTAGGCGCCCCAATTCTGACGCGTTGTACAGGCTTCGATTGAGTCGGGATTCTCGGGCTGTTTGAGGGGTTGCATCGAAGCGGATTCCGGGTTCCTGTCCTTTTGGTCAGATATGGCGGGACAGTGGTAGATCAAGTCGGCGTTCGCTGGCAACCGCATGGTCGTGGCCAGCAGAGGCGATCAGGGCACAACAATGATATATATTCTGGGACGCTGCGGGGAGCCCACGCCAGTGCCTAATAGACGAGGTTGGAAGATTGGATAGGTTCGCGCTAGGTCATGCGAGCGGCAGCGAGTGGAGCCAGGTCGTAGCCGAATGTGTGACGCAAATCGGACCACTTCCGCCGACCGCGAACATTGGATTCGTCTATTTCACCGAGAATTTCGTGGCCCATGCGACACGAATCGTGTCGGACCTAAAACAACGCACGGGTATCGAGTCCTGGGTTGGAACAGCGGGCGCGGGGATTTTGGCGACCGGTCGGGAATACTATGGAGAGCCAGGCATCGTGGTGATGATTGGGGGGTTTCCGAGCGATTCTTTCAATGTTTTCACTCTCGATCAGAGCGGCGTAGAGGGTTTTGTGGACAGCAATAGTGCGTGGTTAGAAGCA
>CAUZWH010000058.1:0-11259 GCA_963583675.1 Alphaproteobacteria bacterium | reverse complement strand
GTTCGTCGAGCGCGGCCGCAAAATTTACAACGTACCAGTCGTGGACAGTGATCAGTTCAGGCTCGGGAAACACGATATCGCCGGCCGCCACATCGGCACCGAGCACCCGCGACAGAATCTTCTCCGCAGCTGTTTGAGCCATATCAGCGCCGGGGCGGCTCACGCCTCATAGCGTTCGCTCAACTCGAAATAGGCCTCGACGTCGACGAGTCCGTCGCGTTCGCTGCCCGACGCGAGTTGGTTTTTCATCGCCGCGCTGTGACCGTCCCGCCTAATTGTCGCCAATACGTCAGCCATCGCCCGGATCGCGGCACGTTGCACGTCGGCCGGATAGAGAATAATGCGATAGCCGAGCGTGCCGAGCTCGGCCAGCGGCATCACCGGCTCTTCGCCACCGCCGCCAATGTTGAAAATCTTTGGCTCTGAGATCAATGCCGCCAGCTTCTTGATCTCAGCCTCGGTATGGATCGCTTCCACGAAAACCATATCGGCACCGGCCTCGAGATAAGCGCTCGAGCGTTCGACCGCCGCGTCGAACCCCTCGACCTTAAGAGCGTCGGTACGGGCGATAATCACAAGATCTTCGTTAACCCGGGCGTCGACCGCAGCCTTGATCTTGCCGCTCATTTCTTGGGCGTTGATCACCGCGAGATCATCATAGAGACCGCAGCGTTTAGGGAAGTCCTGGTCTTCGAGGTGCAGGCCGGCGACCCCGGCGCGTTCGAACGCCATAACCGTCCGTCGCACATTAAGCGCATTGCCGTAGCCGGTATCGGCGTCCGCGACCACTGGAATACCGGCGGCCTCGACGATGGATGCGATACGGCCGGCCATCTCGCTGAGATCGACCAAGCCGAGATCGGGGAAACCGAGTCCCCGAGCGATCGAGCCACCGCTGGCATGGGCACAATCGAATCCGGCATTGGCAATCAAACGCGCCGACGTCGCATCAAACGCGCTCGGCGCCAAAACCGCGTCATCAGCCATCAATTGCCGCAGCGCTTTCGCTTTGTTGGTGGATGTATTCATCGAGCGTTGGCTCCCCCTCACCCCAACCCTGTCCCGCAAGGGGAGAGGGAGCACGAACAAGCACACAGGAAAAGCCCTCTCCCCTCGCGGGAGAGGGTTGGACGAGGGGTTTGGCTATTTTTGATGCTGCCCACAACCAAACGATCAATCCGTGGCCGCGCGCTGGTCTTCGGGAATCACTTCGCCGTTAACCACCATCGGCTCATCGTCGAGATACACCGAGCAGTTGCGCATCGGAATATCGAGATGACACAGCGTATTGCGCGTGCCGCCGGCATCGTCGTTCGGCCCGGTCGAGAACATGAAATTGCCCAGAAAGGCGCGGCCGTCATTGCCGTTGGTCTGTTGCTTGTCCATCATCCCCAGCGCCGTCCATTTGGCCCGCGGCTGCAAGCCCCAGCCAACATGCGACATCGCGAACCCATCGCGATCTTCATAGCTTTCGATGAACTCGCGCATGTAGGCGGCGTCGAAATCACCAGATATTTCAGTGATATAGCCGTTTTCAAAGTCCACCCGGATCGGTGTTTGCACGTACGACTTAAACGGGAAGATGATGTCGCCGCGATCGATCACGATGGTGCCACGGGCGGTGGTTTCGTTGGGCCAGGTGGCGATAAACCCCGCTGGCCAATGGTCCCAATGCCCAGGTTCGTCGGCGTAGCCGTATTCATACAGCACCGGATACTCGCCAAGATCGCATTCGAAGGCGGTGCCGGCGTCGGACTCGACCCGCATCGTCTTGGCGGCCTCGATCCGTTTGCCCGCCGCCTGGACGCGGTGCTTGTCTTCTTCTCGCGGCATCATCCGTGCCAGCGCTTCGGGTGGTTCGGTGACATAGAGAATGCGCGTGTCGGCCGCCAGCACGTGCGGACGCTCACCGCCGCGTTGGAGGTGAAGGCCGACCAGATCGACGACGAGGTCGGCCTGACGCATCGCCTCCATCGCAACGGCGTTGTCGCGCAGCCGTGTTGTGCCGATGTGCGGCTCCATATGTACGGTCTTGGCGCCGATCTCGATGCAGGCGTTATAGGCCGCTTTAACGTTCTCGGGCCGTGCCTCGGGTTTGGTCAGCACGACCACGGTCTCTTCGTCGTTCACATTGCTCAGGCGCAAGACCTCCGCCCACATCGATATTTGCTGGGACTCACTGAGTGCCATCGGTTAGTCCTTGCTGCGTAATGCGCTGCGCCCCGCTAGTCTATGCCTTCGAAAACCCGGATATCACGCACAACCGAATCATTGCCGAGTTTTTCGAGTGCGGCCTTGTAGCCAGCGCTGGTGTAAGCAGCAACTGCGGCATCGAAGTTTTCAAACTCGATTAGCACGGTGCGTTCGTTCTTGCCCGCTTCGAATGCCTGCACGCGGCCGCCGCGGGCCAGAATTTTGCCGCCCGCTCCTTGAATCGCCGGGCCCGCAAGCTTGGCATATTCCGCCAGTGCGTCCGGGTTGGAGATCGAGTGGTACGCCGAAATCCAATATCCTTTGGCCATGTTTTCCTCCGTCTAGTGGTTCCGCAAAGCTTAGCACGGCAACGGCTGCACAGCGCAGCCCATCAATCTATTCGATAGATGCGCCGAGCGTTGTCGCGGAACAACTTAATACGTTCGGCTGAGCCCAGATCGGCCACGATCTCGGCGTAGCCGTCGAAGATGGTGTCGAAATCCGCCGCCAGGCTGTCGGGCGGGAAGTTACTGCCGAACATGACGCGGTCGGTGCCGAACATGTCGATCGTCGCCAGCACGATCGAACGGTTGGCGTCCAGCGACCATGTACCGCCAGTAAGGCCAAGGCCCCAGATCTTGACGCCAACGTTCGGTTGCGCCGCGACGGCGGCCATTGACTCGCGCCAGCCATCGAGCCCTGCCGTACTACGATCCGTCGGAAACCCGGCACTGCTAACAATGATCTGCGTGCCTGGAAAATCCGCGGCGAGATCCGCAGCCTCATGCAAGTGCCAGTAGTTGGTTTGCAGATCGAACGACAAGCCGAACCTTTCGAGCAACGCAAAGCCGGCCCGCCATTTCGGATCGCCCATCGAACCCGCCGCACCGGGTGTGCTCGTCCTTGGCGTCGCCGACGTGCGCGGCTTGTGGCGGATACCGCGCACCCCGGGAAACGAGGCCTGCACCGCGAGGATCGCCTCGGCATCGTCGCGATCGAGCCAGCCTTGCGCAACAATGACGCTAGGCACTCCATGCGCACCGATCATTTCCTCGAGCCAGCGCGTTTCACCCACCGGATCGGCCGGATTCCACTCCGCCTCCACGTGGACGGTCGCAACCACGTTCTGATTGGCCGTCACCGACAGATAGTCGGGGGGAAGAAACGTACGCCGGATTGGTGTGCTATCGCCGTAGCGATGCGGCCCGGCCGGCTCGTCGCACAGCCACGGGTAGTAATTGCGTTCGAGATCCCACAGATGCATGTGCGCATCGACGATCTCAGCTGCGCTCATCCTGTCGCTCCTTCCGTTCCTGCACTCTCCCAGATTCAGGCGGTCGGACTCAACGGGTGATCGCACGATCCCGGTCGTCTAGACTTCAAGGGGCCGAATGTTGAAGGCAACTGGTTCTGAGGAGATCTACGATGGCGGTCAGCGAGCTCGATGATGGAGTCGTCGATGCGGCCGCATCTGGACTCAGCGAAACCCGCGTCCCGGTCACACAAGCCCGCCATATGCCGGGCTATATCTACACCTCACCGGAGGTATTCCGCCTCGAAAAGGAGCGGATTTTCACCAAGGATTGGCTGTGTGTCGCACGGGTCGAGGAAATCGAACGCCCCGGCGACTATCTGACGCTGCGGATCCTCGGCGAGCCCATCATCCTGGCCCGTGACGACGACGACGACATCAACGTATTTGCCAATGTCTGCCGCCATCGTGGCGTCGAAGTTGTCCGCGGCCACGGCAACACGTCCCTATTCAGTTGCCCCTATCACGGCTGGCGCTACGACCTGACCGGCCGCCTTACCGGTGTCGCCTATATGGCCGAGGCCGAGCACTTCGACCCCGCGAATTGCCGCCTCAAACCGATCCGGTCTGGGGTTTGGCGCGGCTGGGTGTTCATCAATTTCGATGCGAACGCCGAACCACTGGAAGACTTCGTCGCGCCGCTCGAGGAAGATTTCGGCATCCTCGAAATGGACCGCTGCCGGCTATTCGCCAAGCACCAGGTCGAGATCGATTGCAATTGGAAGTTTGTCGTCGAAAACCTCACCGACATCTACCATTCCGAAGTTCTCCACGCGAAAACCTTCGCTGAATCGATCGACACCGAGAAGATCGTTTACAAACTCACCGCACGCGGCGGCAACAGTTCGTTCTACGACGCAGCACCGCACAACCCGAGCGGCAAGGCCATATTCGGCAAGATGCCATGGATGGCAGATCAGCCCGAAAGCTTCGCGCGGTCGGGTTTCCTGGCCCCGAACTTCGATATGTTCAGCCGCATTGATGAGGCCCACCCGGTCATTATCTGGCCGGTCTCACCGACCAAAACTCATATCCTCATCTACCAACTGTTCCCGGCCGAGTTTTTCGCGATCAACAATTTCGAGCAAAAAGCCCAACTCTACCTAGATTATATGATCGACATCGCCGGGGAAGATCGCGAGATGATCGAGTCCCTCCAAAACGCGATGGACTCGATGCTTTTTGAACCCGGCTGGATGTCCTACCTGGAACGCGGCGTTCACCACGTCATCACCCACTACCTGGATCGTATGTTCCCGACAGAACGCGCGTAGCGTTCTGTCGACCGACAGGCGAAACGCTTCGGCGTTTCTGCCGAGAGGGTCCCGGCAAACGTACTAACCCCCGCCAACGCTCTTGCCGCCGTCCACCGGCACCACTGCACCGGTAATCCACGCGGCCGCCGGCGATGCGAGAAACGCGACCATCTCGGCGACCTCGGATGCCTTGCCGATCCGCCCGAGCAGATAGCCGCGGCCGCGCCGCCGCACATAGTTGCGGTAGGTCGCCGCGGTCACACCGACGTGGTCGTGGAGGATCTGCGTCTCCACCAGACCAGGGCTGACGGCATTGACCCGCACCCCGGCTGGCGCCAATTCCAACGCCAGCGCCTTGGTGAACGCCTCGACCCCGCCTTTGGTTGCCGCGTAGATCGCCAATCCCGGTGATGGTCGATGCGCTTGCGCCGACGAGATGTTGACGATCGCACCTTGGGCCCGGCGCAGGGCCGGGATCGCAGCCAGACACACATTCATCGTACCGACCAGGTTCGTACCAATGACCTGTTCGATCGTTGTCCGCTGGATCTCGCCGACCCGCTCCTCCCGCATGATACCGGCGCAGTTGACCACAGCATCAATGCGGCCGAGATCGCCCACGATCACCCGCAAGGACCGCCTTACCTGCGCATCATCGGTGATGTCGCAAGTCAAAATCGTCAGCCGCTCACCGCGCCGGCTGCGAATGTGCCCAGTCTTTAGATCAAATATCGCGACCCGGTAACCGCGAGCGGCCAAAGCGAGCGCACAGGCACGCCCGATTCCGCCACCCCCGCCGGTAACCAGCGCAACCGGATCGGGCCGAGCCTTCACCTACTTCTGATAGGCCGGCCGACGGTCGACCAGGCGCTTGGGCTTACCCTCGCGACCACCAACATTGGCGATTTCATCCAGACTTCCCTGCGGCACGATCTCGACCACAACGCCCAGCCCTAAATCGCCCTTTAGCCGCTCTTTCATCTTCTGCTGGAGGCCATCCGCGGAACCGGCATCACTACGAACCTCTACCTGAACCGTCATTTCTTCACGTTTGACGCCGTCTTTGACCACTGCGTCGGCGATACAGATCCATTCGCCCGTTGTGCGCTCGTCGCTCTGCACGGCGTTGAGACAGGCCATCGGGTTGAGATTGACGCCACGGATCTTGACCATGTCGTCCGAGCGCCCCAGAAAATGATCCATGCGGCGGAAGTTGCTGCCGCATTCGCAGGTATCGGTGTGCAAAATGCGACCGAGGTCGCGCAGATTGAAGCGGATGATCGGCGGCATCGAGCGGTGAAACACCGTCACGACCATATTGCCGGTCTCGCCATGCGGTACGGGTTGGCCGGTTTCGGTATCGACGATCTCGAAGTACATGCAGTCCTCCTGGAAGTGGAGGCCGTTCTTGAATTGACACTCGAAGGCGCCATCGCCCATCTCGTTAGTGCCGTAATTGTCATACACATTACAGCCCAGCGCTTCTTCCAGTTCGGCCCGCAACTTGCCCTCGGTGTCGGGGCCGAGAAAAGCCAACACGAACTTGGTGTTGAGTTCGCGAAAATCACGGCCCAGTTCCTCGCGGCTCGCTTGCGCGAGACGCAGCATGTACTCAGGAAACGAGCACCATAAGTTGGTGCCGTAGTCGAACGCGATTTCCATCTGGCGCCGGCTCGGCGTCACGACACCGGTCCCGGTGGTCAGCGGCAGGATCCCAAGATAATCGTGTACCCCTTTGTAGACACACCAGCCGAGATTACCGAGCGCCAACGTGACCGGGATCTGCATTACATCGCCGGGCCGCGCGCCCAAAACATAAAGTGTGCGCGCCGCCGTGAGCCCGTTGAGCTCCCATTCCTGGGGCGTGTAGAGCGTCACCCGGGGCTTGCCGGTGGTGCCACCGCTGGTCTGCATCTTGAAAGGCGCCGCCGCGAAATCGGCGGCGCTGACATTGTGAAACTCGCCAAACGGCGGCGTCTCGAGCTGATCCTGTTTGACGTCGTCGGAATCATACATCGGGATTTTGACGATATCGTCGAGGCTCTTGATGTCGCCCGGTTGTAGCCCCGCCGCTTCCCAGCGTTTGCGGTAGAAAGGATTGTTCCAGCCGAGTTTGACGACCTTCAGAAAGCGCTCGTTTTGAAGTTCACGAACCCGCTCCGCCGGCCACTTGTACACGGTGTCGACGAACACATCGGGCACCGGATAATCCTGGTGAAGCTGCGCCCAATCGATCGAGTTGTGATAGATCGGCAGCTTGCTCGTTGGAAACTCGCTCATCCCAAAAATTTCTCCTGCGTTCTTCCCCACTAAGCCCGTATCGCGTCATCAGCCATACCAATACGAGCTCCACCAAAACAAGTCATAACGGTGCGATTTGTGCTATCCAACCCACGCGCACCAGAGGGCTAGCATTGGCCCGCAACGGGCTTAACGTCACACACGATACGAATGGGGAGGATCATGCGGGTTTTTGATTGCCACTCTCACTGGAGCACAGAACGCGGCTACATTTTTCAAGACCCAACGGAGCGCGCCAATCAGGAAAAGATCTGGGGCACTACAGCCGAGTTTCAGACCGAACAGGAAATGACCGATACGTTCCGCAAAAACAATGTGCGGACCGTGCTCGATCTCGCATTAACCGTCTGGATGGACGATCTCGACGAGATCAAGGCAGCCCACGACTACACCTTCGAGATCCAACGACAAAACAGCGATGTGATTTTCGGCCACTGGTTGTCATTTAATCCGCGTATCGGCAAAGACGGCGTCAAGGAATATGAACGCGCCATCGCAGCCGATGCCGGATTCATTGGCTTCGGCATCATTGGTCAAACCCAGGGCGGATTTCCCGCCAGCGATCCAATCTGGGACCCCTTCTACAAAATCTCAATCGATGCCGGCATTCCCGTCCTGATCCATTGCGGGCTCACCGGAATCGGCCAGGGCCTGCCCGGCGGTAAGGGCATCCTGCTCGATGACGGGCACCCCCGCCACATCGACGCTGTCGCAGCACGGTTCCCCGAGCTCAAGATCCTTGCAGCACGTCCAGCCTATCCCTGGCAAGATGAAATGATCGCGATCCTACTGCACAAGGGCAACGTGCATTACGAACTCCACGGGTGGTCGCCAAAAACGCTGCCACCGCAACTTCTCAGAGAGATCGGCGGGCGGCTGCAAGACCGCATCATGTTCGGTTGCGATTTTCCGGTGCTCAAGTTCGAGATGATGATCGAACGCTGGCAAGGATTGGGATTCTCCGACGAGGTTCTGGAGAAGGTCTTCCACAAGAACGCAGAAGCCTATTTCCCGAACGCGGCGATCAACTAAGACAAGCACCCGAGGAGTCCGGAGATGGATCTCAATTTAGGGGGCCGCAAAGCGCTGATCACCGGCGCGTCCAAGGGAATCGGACGCGCCATCGCCAAACAACTCGCCGAAGAGGGGTGCGATCTCTATTTGGCGGCCCGCACCGAGAGCGAGCTCCAAGAGCTGAAGGACACCTTGCCCAAGGCGCATGGCGTCGGCGTCGAGATCTTCGCCATCGATCTCAGCGTTAGCGACAATCTTCAGATCCTGGCCGACGCCTGTGGCGATGCCGACATCCTCATTAACAATGCCGGTGGCATTCCCAACGGCACCATCGAAGAGGTCGATGAAGCGCGGTGGCGGGCAACCTGGGACCTTAAGGTCTTCGGCTATATCAACCTCACGCGGCATTTCTACACAAAGATGAAGGCACGTCGCAGCGGGGTTATCATCAACATCATCGGCAATGGCGGCGAACGCCCTGCCGCCAACTACGTCGCCGGCAGCACCGGCAATGCCGCGTTAATGGCGTTCACCCGTGCGGTCGGTGGCGACAGCCCCGCCGATGGCATCCGCGTGCTGGCGATCAATCCCGGACCCGTGCTCACCGATCGTCTCGAGGGACTGTTGCGCAAATCCGCGGCCGACCGTCTTGGCGGTGCCGAAAAGTGGGAGGAGTTGGTCGCGCCCATGCCCTTCGGGCGCGCCGGTACGGTGGAGGAAATTGCCACGATGGCGGCATTCCTGGCCTCGGATCTGTCGGCCTACACCTCGGGAACGGTAATCACGATCGACGCCGGTTGGGTCTATCGTGGCCCCCTGATGTAACGCGCGACACCCGCTGTCCGGTTTCACGAACCCAACGATGTCCTTTCGGATCGGTGTCGACGTCGGCGGCACGTTCACTGATTTCCTGCTACTCGATAGCGATGGCACGGCAAGCGTCTACAAGGTGTCGTCGACGCCCGATGATCCGTCGCGCGCGGTGCTCGATGGCCTCACAAGAATGGCCGGGGATGTGGCTGCGAACCTTAAAGGTTTCATCGCCGACATCGACCTCATCGTCCACGGCACCACCGTCACGACGAATGCGGTGCTGACGGGTAAAACCTCGCCCACCGGCCTGCTGACCACGCGCGGCTTTCGCGACGCCTTGCAGATGCGGCGCGGTGTTCGCGAAGTCCAATACGACAACAAATACCCCGCTGCCAAACCGCTGGTACCGCGGTGGTTGCGCCGACCCGTGAGCGAGCGCGTCGATGCCCAAGGCGCCGTCGTTCATCCGCTCGAATTGGCCGACGTCGACGACGCCATCAACCGATTCAAGGCGGTCGACATTGAAGCGGTCGCGATCTGCTTCATGCACGGTTATGCCAATAGTGATCACGAACAGGCAACTGCGGATCGTGTCACCGAGCTGATGCCCCAGGCCTATCTCTCGGTGTCGAGCCAGGTGCTGCCGCAGGTGCGTTTCTATGAACGCATCAGCACCACCGTCCTCAACGCGGCCGTCGGTCCTATTCTCAGCCGCTACCTCACCAACCTCACCGCTCGGCTCACTGATCAAGCGTTCACCGGCGTGCTGCTCATCATGCAATCGAACGGCGGCGTCACCTCGCCCGGGGTTGCTGCCGAGCTGGCGGCCAGCACACTATTATCAGGCCCGGCAGCGGCGCCGGTCGCCGGTTTGGCATATGCCAAACCGCATGCGACCGAGGACTTCATCACTATCGACATGGGCGGCACTAGTTTTGACGCCGCCCTGGTAAAAGATGGCGCACCCGCGATCACCACCGACAGCCGGGTAAACCGGCATGCGCTTGGCCTCGCCAGCATGGAGATCAATACCATTGGCGCTGGCGGCGGTTCGATCGCTTGGATCAATGAGGGAGGTCTGTTGCGGATGGGACCCGACAGCGCCGGCGCCAGTCCCGGCCCGGTCTGCTACGGCCGCGGCGGGATCGCGCCGACCTGCAGCGACGCCGATCTCGTGCTCGGCTACCTCGATGCCGATTTCTTCGCCGGCGGTACCATCGCGCTCGATCGCCCCGCCGCCGAGCAGGCAATCGCCGAACAGATCGCCACACCGCTGGGGATGACGACCATCGATGCGGCCTACGGCATGTACCATCTGATGAACGTCAACATGGCCTCGGCGATTCGCGAAATATCGGTGCAAAAAGGCTACGACCCACGCGACTTCTTGTTGATCTGCGCTGGTGGTGCCGGACCCATTCACGCCGCCGCCATTGCCGTCGAGCTTGAGATCCGGCGCATCCTCATTCCCAAGGAGTCGTCGATCTTCTGCGCCGCCGGGATGCTGCATTCCGATCTCAAGCATGATTTTGTACGCAGCTACCACACACCAATCGCAGCCTCAGCGATCGATGCATCCCGATTCAACGCGCTCATCGACGAGATGCGTAAGGCGGGCGACGCGGTGTTGGCGGCCGAAGGTGTGGCAACGGCCAATCGCACGGCCGTATTCTCCGTCGATTTGCGTTATCTCGGCCAATACCACGAAGTTAACGTGGCGGTTCCGGCGGCCCAGCTCACGCCACCCGACTTCGAAGCCATCGCTAGCGCCTTTCACGCCGCCCACGATCGGCTTTACGGTTATTCGCTGGCCGACGATGATCGCCAGGTGAACCTGGTAAACATACGCATGACCGCAATCGGCAAAACCGAAAAACCCGAACTTCGTGATGACATCCCCGGCACCAGCGTTGACGCCGCGCACAAGGGTCAGCGCGCCGTCTTCCTGCCCTCGCAGATGGCCTTCGCAACCGTCGATGTCTACGACGGCGATGCTATGGGATCCGGCCATGCGCTCGACGGCCCCGCCGTCATCGAGCAACGCAACACAACGATTCTCGTGCCACCTGATCACCACCTCGCCTGCGATGCGCTGGGCAGTTTTCTGTTGAGCGTTTCATGAACAACGCATCCTCTTCCTCGGTTACCGATCGCATCGACCCGATTCTGCTGTCGGTCCTGCAACGCCGCTTCAAATCGATCACCGAGGAGATGGGGCAAACCCTGCTGCGCACGACGCGATCACCGATCCTCAGCGAAGCCCGCGACTTCGTCACCGGCCTCTACGACGCCAAGGGGCGGATGCTCGAGCAAACCGAATACATCCCGGTGCTGGCCTTCGCGCTGCAACCGGTCTGCGAATTCATCATC
>CAUZWH010000057.1:0-11273 GCA_963583675.1 Alphaproteobacteria bacterium | reverse complement strand
CGGCTGCCAGGAAATCAACGAATCGACGGAAACGAACCGTGCGGCCCAGGTCAGAATGGAGCAAAATCCACAAGTGACGATTTGGTGACGCCGATGTGCCGGGCACACGGATCAGATCGGGAAAAATCTCTTCGCAAATTACTGGCAAGTTGGTCATACCATATCCAGCGCTTGCCAAGCTTGCCCGCATGAAACCTTCAGCGACATGCTGCTTAACTGCAGCCCGGGGGAAGTTTGAGTGGCTAAGCCAGCCTGGTAAGTCGCTTGGGCCATCTCAACCGATCCAAGTGAGTCCGGTTCCGCCCAGACCGGCCTTAGGAACCGTGGTATCGATATACTGTTGGCTAGCGTAGGTACACATTGCTAACGCGTAAAGTTTGCGCGCTACAACATCATCACTCACCTCATAGGCAACGTGCAGCGAAACGTTGGTCTCGGCCTGGGGGATATTTTCCTGCAAACCAGACAGCCGCACTTCGATTTCGATGCCGGGATACTTCTCAAAAAAACGCGCCAAAATTGGCGCGATAATCGTTAGTGCCAATATTGGGGACACCGAAAATCGGATCGTTCCGGTCTCGGTCCGGTCGAGACCTTCCACGCGGCGGCGGGCGTTCAGAAATACCCGCTCGGCGTCTTCTGCAAGCGGTACGATCGTTTCACCGGCCTCAGTGAGTTGCAGACCCATTTTGGTTCGCTGAAAAAGTTGAACGCCGTAGGACGCCTCAAGTGATTCGATATGCCGGTCGACGGTGCCATGGTTTGCGCCGAGCAGATCGGCCCCTGCGCGCAAGCTGCCGCCGCGCTTACCGAGTTCTGCCGCCAACCATGACAGCGCGTCGAGCGGATGGTCGGGGGCGTCACGCCTCGCGATAGATGACGGTGCCAGAGCACTGCTAGTATCGCTTTCGTGGATTGAACCGATTCCGGCTAAGCTCGCCCTCGGCGATCAATGGGGGTGAGATATGGCGAAGACCGATTGGAAATTCAGCCTGGTGTTTGCGCAGGGCCAACCGCTGCTGGAGGCGGTGAAGCTGTGGCAGGCCTCGGAAGATGCCGGGCTCGATATGCTGGGGATCGCTGATTCGCCCAACCTGCTGCGCGAGCTCTATGTGTCGGCCACGATGTGCGCGATCAACACCAAGAAGGCCGACATCATCACTTACGTCACCAATCCGCTGACGCGTCACCCGTCGGTCACGGCATCGGCGTTCATGTCTCTCAATGAACTCGCGCCGGGGCGTATCGGCATGGGCATCGGCACTGGGGATTCGGCGTTGTGGTCGATCGGCCAGAAGGGTGCGCGGATCGCGACGATGCGGGAATACATCCTCACGGTGAAGGCATTGCTGCGCGGTGAAAAGGTAACCTGGCAGGGCACCACCTTCGAGGCGGCTTGGAGCGGTGTCGAGCCGTTCGATCTGCCGGTCTATGTGGCCTGCGCCGGGCCTAAAATTCTGCGCATGGCGTCCGAAGTCGCCGATGGCGCGATCGTCACGATGGGGTTTGCGCCCGAAGACGTCGCCTACGTGCGCAACATTATCGACGAAGGCTTGGCCGCTTCGGGCCGCACGGCGGATGATTTTCAAATTTGGTGGAACGCCCACATGGCGTTTGATGAGAGCATCGAAGCGGCGGCCGAGCGCAGCATGGGGTGGTCGCCTTATTGGCTGACCATGGGTAGCCTCGAGGGCAAGGGCATCCCCGACGATCTCAAGGATAAGCTCAAGCAGCTCAACGCTGATGCCCACAATCTCGATGCCGTCTACCGCACTAAGGACCGTCAGAAAACCCTGGTCGATCGGGCCAAGGAACTCGGGCTCTACGACTGGATGCTGTCGCGCTCGCCGCGGTTGTTTGGAACTCCCAAAGACATGGCGGCTCGTTTCAGTGAACTCGGCCGCGAGCATGACATGAAGCAGTGGATCCTGTTCATGATCAGCCGCTCGTCATGGGACGCGTCGCCGCATGAGGAACGCCTCGATCAGATCAACAAGCTCGGCCGCGAGGTAATTCCGCTTATCAAATGATCCCGTGCTTAGGCCACCGGCCACGGCGGCGGCATCGATACACCGGTTCGCTCGCGCCAGTCGATGCTGGCTTTGGCGAGTTCGCCTTTGATCATTTCTTCATCGACCGTGAGCATCGTGCGGTTTCGCATCACGATCTCACCGTCGATAATCACCGTATCGACGTTTTTGCCGGTGCCGGAATAAATCAGCGCTGAGACCGGCTGGCGGCCGGGATGGAACTCGATGCCGGAGGTGTCGACCAGTACCATGTCGGCGCGCTTGCCGGTTTCCAGCGAGCCGATCTCGTCATCCCATAGACAAGCGCGGGCGCCATCGATGGTGGTCATTTCGAGCGCCTTATAGGCGCCCCAAACCGTGGCGTCGGCTTTCATGTCCTTGTGCCCGCACGCCGCCAGATACATCACCCGAACCATGTCGAGATGACCTCCCGCGGTTGCCGAATCCGTGCCCAGAGAAATGGTAATCCCGGCCTCGGCCATTTTCGGCATCATGCCATTGGAAAACACGCCATAGGCGCCGAGCATCGACGCGCTCGGGCAATGGGCGACCTTACAATCGGCCGCGGCCATGAGTTCAATCTCGCGCTCGTCGGGGTAGCCCATATGCACGAGATAAAGATTGGGCCCGAACAGGCCGAGGTCGTGGAAACGGGTCAGCGAACGGCTGCCGAAACGCTCGATCATCGCTTCGTTCTCGCCTTTGACCGCGGCGGCATGGGCGTGGATGCCAACCCCGTCGCGATCGGCCAACGCTTTGATGCCCTGGCACAGTTCGTCGCTGACGTTGAACACATAACGCAGGCTGTACCAGGCGCGTAGGCGCCCATTGGCCGCGTCGCGCCACCGTTTCACGAACGCCTCACCCTCGCGGAGATTGGTCTCGGTATCTTCGAGCGCGTTCTCGTCGACGGCCATGGCCTGATCGCCCATGTCTCGGGTCGAGCGCGTCATGATGCCACGAATGCCGACGTCGATTGCCGCCTGGGCCATCGAATCGGCGTGCAGGCCACCGGGGTCGTTGAAGCAGGTGGTGCCGTATTTGATGGCTTCGACGAAACCGCCCAGCGCGCTGAGATAGGCCTGCTCTGGCGTCAGGGCCGCTTCATACGGGTAGAGCCGCTTATAGAGCAGCGTGAAAATATCGACGTCGTCGCCGATGCCGTTGGAGAGGTATTGATTGGGATGATGGTGACCGTCGATTAGGCCCGGGATTGCCATCATCCCCTTGGCATCGATCACGTGCGCCGCTTTATGGGCTTCGCGAACCGCTTGTGTCGGTCCTACCGCGACGATGCTGTTGCCCTCGATCGCGATGGCGCCATCGGAATAGATCTGCCGATCGCGATTCATCGTCACGACATAGGCGTTGGCGACGATCAGGTCAGCCATATACGGTTCCTCCCCCAGACAAAGAGCGCAAATCTAAGAAGCCGACGCCGACCGGTCAACGGATGCCTGCGTCAATCGAAAAATAGTAACTCCCGGCGATGGACAATATATTCCGTGGAATGTAATTTTACCGTTCGCCCGAACCGCTAAAACCAACCCGCCATTGTCGCGGTGTGCCCGCCGCGCTAGAAGATCGCCAAAGGGAGGCGATCATCATGGCGAGCGAGACACCGATCGAGATGAAGGCTAAATTCGGCATCAGCCTATCGACCCGGGCGATACTGTTTGATTGGGGCTCGCTCGACGATCTGCTCGACATGACCGTCATCGCCGAGGACTCCGGTTATTTCCACGGGGTCTGGGTGGGCGACAACCTGCTGTCGAAACCCCGTGTCGAGTCTATCGTCACGCTGTCGGCAATGGCTGCACGCACCCAGCATCTCAAACTTGGGACGGTGTGCCTGGCGAGCTTCCCGATGCGCGATCCAATTCTGTTCGCCCTGCAATGGGCGAGTCTCGACGTGCTCTCGCACGGCCGTACCATCTTGACCGTATGTAATGGCGGTTCCACCTTCGACGGACCCCAGTTCGCCCACGAGCTCGAAGTTATGGGCGTCGAATCGCGCGACCGCGTGGGCCGTGTGGTCGAGGGAATCTCGATCCTAAGGCGGTTGTGGAGCGACGAAGTGGTGACGCATTCAGGCAAGCATTACCAGTTCTCCGAGGTCGACTTGCATCCCAAACCGGTGCAACCCCATATGCCGATTCACCTCGCGGTGAACCCCCGCGAAGGCGAGGTCGACGATGAGGTTATTGATCGCATCCTGCGCCGAGTTGCAGCCCACGCCGATGGTTGGCAGACCGATTCAACCCCGGTCGATACCTTCAAGAAACGCTTCGATACGATCCGCAAATACGCCGATGAGCTCGGCCGCGACACCGCTGACATGGACGGATCCCTGCATCTGATGGTCAACATGAATGAGGACCGCGACCAGGCGTTTGAGGAGGCGACCACGTTCTTAAGCTCGTATTACGGTGCCGGCACCATTTCACGCGAGCGCGCCGAAACCTGGCTTGCCTATGGCTCGCCGCAACAGGTGATCGACAAAATTGCCGCCTATATCGAGGCCGGATGCACGATACCGATCCTGCGCTTCGTCGCCCCGCGTCCGCGCGAACAACTACAACGCTGCATCGAGGAAGTCTTGCCGGCATTTCGCGCCTAACACGGCGGCGCGAGTCGTCGCTGATTGGTGCAGTACTTGATATGTTACCAAACGCTCGTTTGATAAATAATTTTGAGCAACCGCGCTAATCATCGGTGGATAGAGCGCCCGCAAGGCACCGAGTTTGATCCTCGAAAAGCACCGATATCACCGTATTTATTATGGTTTAGATGAATCAAACCCACGTCTGGATGATGCCTTGGCATCGTCCGCAATCCTGATGACCGAAATCGTCAACCCCGGCGCATCACGTTGGAATATGGCAGAGTTACGGCGTGCCCATTCCCCGTTTGGATGACGGTCAACTCGTGTGCTCATACAGCCAACTAAGGAAGTGGCTCGAGCTTACATATAGATAACGCGTAATCGAACGTGCGTTCGATAAAATAACCGACTTGGGTTCAATTCAAACATCAACCAAAGTAGGTCCGGCCTTTGAGGTTCGGATGATTGTGATAAAAATAGATAGATGGCGCCAAAAGGCGCAGAGGATGATGCGGAGCGGTAAAATGAAAAAATTTCTTATCGGTATGGCTTGCTTGTGGAGTTGGTGGGGTTTGTCGACCTCCGCCGGTGCAGCTGAAATGGCATCCTCGGCGTTAAAAAACGCGGACGGCGCGACAGTCGGGACCGTGACACTCGAATCCACGCCGAATGGAACCTTGGTTCATGCCAAGTTCACGAAACTCCCGACCGGCGCCCACGCCTTTCACGTCCATTCGATCGGCAATTGCGTGCCGCCGTTTAAGTCAGCTGGCGGACATTACAATCCCCACGGCATGAAGCACGGCATTCACAGCCTTGGTGGCGGACATGCCGGAGACATGCCGAACATCACCGTGCCCGGCAGCGGCGCGTTGGAGATCCAGGTGCTAAACACCCGCGTCAAGCTGGACGGCAGTCTGTTTGATGCCGATGGCGCGGCGTTCATAATCCACGCCGGCACGGATGACTACAAATCCGATCCGGCCGGCGCGGCCGGCCCGCGTATTGCGTGCGGTGTGATCCGGAAATAGGCGGCACCGGCGCGCGCGAGTCGCACGGCGATCTCAATCCAGCATTAACAGCTGCCACTTGAGATAGGCTGATTCCGGGAGCTGCGGATGTACCGGGTGATCCGGCCCAGCGCCGCCCGATGCCAGGATTCGTGCGCTGCGATCAGCGGCACTGACACCTTGTCGCACCTCAACCGCAAAGCTCACCGGATCGGCTAAATGAGAACAGGACGCTGTAAAAAGCAAACCCCCGGGAGTGACGAGCCGGGCCGCCAAGCGGGCGAGCTTGCGGTAACCGCGTAATCCTTGGGCGAGCGTCTTGCGCGATTTCACGAACGCGGGTGGGTCGCAAATGACGATATCGAACCTTTCGCGGCTTTTCGCGCGCGCCTCGAGCTCCGCGAATACCTCCCCCCTCACGAACGAGCATTTCTCTGCCAATCCGCTAGCGACGGCTGCCTGAGCAGCATGAGCTATTGCTGGGGCCGAGCTGTCTATCCCAACTGCACTATCGGCTTTATGGCTTGCCGCTCGCAGAGCAAATCCGCCGACATAGCAATAGAGATCAAGAACCCGTCGCCCCTCACATAGCGGCGCGAGCAAATCGCGGGCCGGTCGTTGGTCGAAATACCAGCCGGTTTTTTGCCCGGCCAGGGTCTCGATACTGAAGCTAATCCCATCTTCCACCAATTCGAGTGGTTGATCCGCGGCCCCGCGAACCAATTCGACCGTTCGCTCGAGCCCCTCCATTTCCCGCACCGCACTATCGTTTCGCAAGATGATCGTTTGGGGCGAAATCACCGCATCAATGGCGGCGATGAGGTCGTCGCGAAGAAGTTCTACGCCAGCCGTATTGAACTGCAACACGACCGCGTCACCGAAGCGATCGATTACAAGACCGGGCAAGCCGTCCGCTTCCGAGTGAGCGAGACGATAGAACGGCGCATCAAAGAATCTTGTTCGTAGGTCCAGCGCCGTGGCGATGCGTTTTCGCAGGAATTCGCGATCTACCTTCTCGTCGGCTTTGCGCGACAGAACGCGCCCGGCGATGAGGGAGTTGCGATTGAAGGTCGCGGTGGCGACGAACGTGCCGCGTTCGTCGACGATCGTTGCGAGCTCGCCGGATCGACTTGCGCGCGCGGTATCGTCCATCTCGACTTCGTTCGAGTAGATCCACGGATGGCCGCGCTTAATACGCTGGCTCTCTTTGGGCTTCAGGCTAATCGTGTTCATCTCGGGGACAATTTTAAAGTTGTGGATCTAGGCAGGCCGGCTAGATGTCTCGTGACGGCGCGTATACTGCGTTTCTAGCCGCCTATTACAAGCGGGTACCATATGTTGGATTCCATCCACTAGTTTTGGTGACGGGTTGGCGATGAAGATAGTGGTCATAGGTGGCGGGCCCGGCGGGCTGTATTTCAGCGCGCTGATGAAAAAGGCTGACCCGGCCCATGATATCTCCGTTTATGAGCGCAACCGGGCGGACGACACGTTCGGATTTGGGGTGGTGTTCTCGGATGAGACGCTCGGCAACTTTCTCACCAATGATCATGAAACCTACCAGCGCATCACGCAGAAGTTTGCATATTGGGACGAAATCGAAGTCCGCATAAAAGGCGAGACAATAATCTCCGGCGGTCATGGATTCGCAGGCTTATCCCGGCTGGTGTTGTTGGAAATCCTGCAGCAGCGTTGCACCGAGCTCGGTGTCGAGATGCATTTCCAGCACGAAATAGACGATCTTGATCAATTCGCCGATGCCGACCTCATCGTAGCCTGTGACGGGATCAACAGTGGGATACGCGAGCGTTACAAAGCTGAGTTCAAACCAATTTTCGACTGGCGCAAAAACAGGTTCTGCTGGCTCGGGACGACCAAATTCTTTCCCGCCTTCCGCTTCAGCTTCCGCGAGACTGAACACGGCGTGTTTTTCTTCGGCGGCTATAGCTACGACGATGGCTACGCGACAGTGGTTCCCGAGTGCACCGAGGAAACCTGGCTCAACGCGGGTCTCGATCAGGCCAGCGAAGACGATACATGCCGCTTCATGGAGGATGTCTTTGCCGAGGATCTCGATGGTCATCCGCTACTCAAGAATCGATCGTTGTGGCGCAATTTCCCGACAATCCGCAACGAGCACTGGTATCACAAAAATATCGTCCTGCTCGGCGACGCGCTGCACACCGCGCATTACTCGATCGGTTCGGGCACCAAACTGGCGATGGAGGACGCCATCGCGCTGGCGACGTCGTGCGAACGCCATCCCAGCGACGTCCGATTAGCGCTCGCCGATTTTGAAACATCTCGGCGCGATCAGGTTGAGAAAACCCAATGGGCGGCGGATTTCAGCCTGGCGTGGTGCGAGCAGATTCAGCGCTATTGGGATCTGGAGCCGATGCAATTCGCGTTCAGCTTGTTGTCGCGTAGCAAGCAGGTCACATATGAGAACTTGAAACTACGCGACGCCGATTATATCGATCGCGTCGATCGCTGGTGGGCCGGGAAAATCGAGCGCGATCAGGGCATCGCCATTGCCGGTGCGACGCCACCGCCCCCGATCTTCACGCCGTTTCGGTTACGGGAGCTGGTGGTTGTTAACCGCATTGTGGTCTCGCCGATGGACCAATATTGCGCGGTTGAGGGAACGCCGACCGACTGGCATTTCGTGCACATCGGCTCTCGCGCAATCGGCGGGGCCGGCATCGTCTGCACCGAGATGGCGTGCGTCTCGAAAGAAGGGCGCATCACGCCTGGCTGCGCCGGAATGTATGAACCCGAACATGTCGACGCTTGGCACCGGATCGTCGCATTTGTGCACACCAACAGCCGCGCAAAAATGATGATTCAACTCGGCCATTGCGGCCGCAAAGGATCGACAGCGATCGGGTGGGAGGGGATGGACGAACCGCTGCCCGACGCCGGTGCCAATTGGCCGCTTTATTCGGCGTCGGCGATCCCTTATTCGCCAACCAATCAAGTGCCGATCGAGATCGATAGCGCAAAAATGATGGAAATTTGCGACCAGTTCCTGCGCTCGGCGGAGATGGCTGAGGCCGCTGGATTCGACATAATCGAGCTTCATATGGCGCATGGGTATCTGTTATCCAGCTTTATCTCGCCGCTAACCAACCTTCGCTCCGATATTTATGGCGGCTCGCTCGCCAACCGCATGCGCTATCCGCTCGAGGTCTTCGATCGGGTCCGCGATGCGTGGCCGGTCGGCAAGCCGATGTCGGTGCGAATCTCTGCAACCGATTGGGTCGAAGACGGTGGCTTCACGAGCGATGACGCCGTTGAAATATCGAGGATGCTGGCCGATCACGGGTGCGACATCATCGATGTGTCGGCGGGGCAGACCACCAAGCAGGCCGAGCCTCGCTATGGACGGATGTTCCAGACGCCGTTTGCCGATCAAGTTCGCCAGGAAGCCGGTTGTGCGACGATTGCGGTGGGCAACATAACCAGCGCCGACCAGGCCAACACCATCGTTGCGGCCGGCCGAGCCGATCTTGTGGCGTTGGGCCGGCCGCATCTCAACGATCCCTATTTCACCCTGCACGCTGCCGCGCATTACGGCCACGAGGCACAGTCGTGGCCAAATCAATATCTGAGCAGCAAAGAGCAAACCTATCGCTTGGGCGACCGTGCCCGCGTCGAGGAACGGCTCGCGCGCACGCAGCAAACCGCGGTCCGGGGCCGCTTGGAGCCGCGCAAAAATACTGAGGGACCTGGAAACGACAATTCGTAATAAACTTGTGCCAGACTTAAGCATCGTTGACTGAGGCGTGGATCGGGCTCGGCCTTGCATAGCTGGAGCCAGAGAACATCGGATGAACGAGTCGAACGCATATATCGCCGCCAATCGCTTTGGCCTCGGCACCAACGGCCGTCACTTGGCAGCTATCAGGTCGGATCCTCGTGGTTGGCTGCGCCAGCAACTCACGATCTCGCAACCGCCGCCGCAACTGGACCATCTCGCTGCGGCATCGACCAACCTCTTGAAGTTCTATGCAGCTCAGAAAAACGGTGCGGCCGAGATCCAGAAGCTTTTTCGCACGGAGTATAGAGAGATCTATTTTCGCGAAGTGACGGCTCGCACCAAGGCAATGATGCGTAGCGAGAGCCCGTTCCGCGAGCGGTTGGTCATGTTCTGGAGTAACCATTTTACAGTGTCAGCGCTCGGCCGATCGTCGCCGGGCTAGCCGGCGCCTTCGAACGCGAAGCAATCCGGCCGCACGTCACCGGGCGCTTTGGCGACATGCTACTCGCCGCGACCAAGCACCTGGCAATGATCCTGTATCTCGACAACGCTCTTTCGATCGGTCCAAATTCTCGCGCTGGTCGCTACCTCGATCGCGGGCTTAATGAGAATCTAGCGCGCGAGGTCCTCGAGCTTCATACGCTCGGGGTCGACGGTGGTTACGGCCAGCCCGACGTGCTCGCCTTGGCGAAATTGATCACCGGCTGGAGCCTCGCCCGACCGGGCCGCCAGCCCAATCCCGGCGAATTTCATTTTCATGACCGGGCTCACGAGCCCGGCGCCAAGGTTCTGCTCGGCAACACCTACGATCAGGGCGGCATCGACGAAGGCGAAGCCGCGCTTCTCGCCTTGGCACGGCATCCGGCGACGGCCCGTCATATCGCGCTTAAGTTTGCCCGCCATTTCGTCGCTGACGAGCCGACCAAAGCATTGGTGAGCGACCTCGCGGGCATATTCACCGAAACAGACGGTGACCTGTTGGCCCTGGCCGAGGCCGTGATCGATCGTGCAGAGGCGTGGCAGGCGCCGCATGCCAAATACAAAACTCCTTACGAGTTTGCTCTCTCAGTGCTGCGCGTCACCAGCTTTTCCGACAACGCCAAGCGCCTCGTCGGATCGTTCAATGAACTCGGCCAGCTGCCTTTTCGCGCGCCTTCGCCAGCCGGCTGGCCCGATGTGGCGGCGGCCCGGGCCGGGCCCGACGCCGTCGTTCGGCGGGCGGAGTGGTCGTTCGCTGTCGTCCGACGCGTAGCTGGCGGCGCTAAGCCGCTTCGACTATTGGACATGACTCTAGGGCCACTTGCTTCCGCGCGAACGCGCGAAGCGATTGAGCGAGCCGAAAGCTCGGCGCGCGGTGTTGCGCTTTTGTTTGTAAGCCCGGAATTTCAAAGGCGATGACAATGCTGAGAAACCTGGTCTCACGGCGCCGCGAGCTGGAAGGTACCGCCGCACTCGCCGCGACGAGCGCTCTGGGAAACATCGGCCACGCTGCGCGCGCTGACGCCGGCGGGGAGAAACGACTCGTCGTAATGTTTCTACGTGGTGGTCTGGACGGTTTGGCCGCAGTGCCGCCATACGGGGATCCGGCCTATCGCAAAGCTCGCTCGAGCCTGGCGATTGCCGCTCCCGGCGAGGCCGGTGGGGTCGTTGACCTCGACGGGTTTTTTGGCCTTCATCCGAGGCTTGCGCCGCTCTTGCCGTTCTACCGCCAGGGCGAACTTCTGATCGTGCATGCGCTCGCCAGCACGCACCGGGGCCGGTCGCATTTCGACGCCCAGAATTTGATCGAAAATGGCACAACGATGCCCTACGGCGCCGAAGATGGATGGCTAAATCGCGCCCTCGGTAGGCTTGATTCGGATGGCCGC
>CAUZWH010000056.1:0-11395 GCA_963583675.1 Alphaproteobacteria bacterium | reverse complement strand
CGTGTTAATGGATTTTGATGCCCTCAAGGAGGTTAACTCCGGGCTTGGTACCGCCGCCGTCATTGTTATGGATAAATCGACCGATCTGGTGGCCGCGATCGCGCGCCTCGCCAAGTTTTACATGCACGAGAGTTGTGGCCAGTGCACCCCGTGCCGCGAAGGGACAGGCTGGATGTGGCGGGTCATGGAGCGTATGGCATCCGGCAAGGCACAAATCGGCGAAATCGACATGCTGCTCGATGTCGCCAGCCAGATCGAAGGGCACACGATTTGTGCGCATGGCGATGCTTCGGCTTGGCCAATCCAAGGCCTGTTCCGACACTTCCGTCCGATGGTCGAAGAACGCATCCTCGCCTACACCAACCCCCAATCCGGCGCATCCGGCGCCGATGCCGCGACGGCCTAGGGACACTGCAATGCCCACTCTGATCGTTGATGGCGAAGAGATTACCGTCGACCCGGGAATGACCGTGTTGCAGGCGTGCGAAGCGGCCGGCAAAGAAATCCCCCGTTTTTGCTACCACGAGCGCCTTTCCGTCGCCGGCAATTGCCGCATGTGTCTGGTCGAGTTGGAAAAATCACCCAAGCCCATCGCATCGTGCGCAATGCCGGCGGGCGATGGAATGGTCATCCACACCAACACACCGCTCGTAAAACGCGCGCGCGAGGGTGTGATGGAGTTCCTGTTGATCAATCATCCGCTCGATTGCCCGATTTGTGATCAAGGTGGCGAGTGTGATTTGCAGGATCAGGCGATGGTCTATGGCAAAGGTCTGAGCCGCTATTTTGAACATAAGCGCGCGGTCGACGAAAAAAATCTTGGACCGCTGGTCAAAACCGAAATGACGCGTTGCATCCACTGTACGCGTTGTGTCCGCTTCGCGACCGAGATTGCCGGTGTCGAGATGCTGGGCGCGACCGGTCGCGGCGAGGATATGGAAATCGGCAACTACGTCGAACGGGCGATGGATTCCGAGTTGTCGGGAAATGTCATTGACCTGTGCCCGGTTGGCGCTTTGACATCGAAGCCGTATGCGTTCTCAGCCCGGCCCTGGGAGCTCCGCAAAACCGAAACCATCGACGCGCATGATGCGGTTGGGTCCAACGTGCGAGTTGATGCGCGGGGCCGCGAGATTATGCGCGTGCTGCCGAGGCTGCATGAAGATGTCAACGAGGAGTGGATCTCGGACAAGACGCGCTTTGCCGCCGACGGCTTGACGCGCCAACGACTCGATCGACCCTATGTCCGCCGCAATGGTCGCTTGGAGAACGCGAGCTGGGGTGAAGCGTTCGCCGCTATCGCCGATCGGATGAGCGGCGTTTCGGGTGACCGGATCGCGGCAATTGCTGGCGATCTTGTCGACGCCGAATCCATGTTGGCGCTTAAAGAGCTGATGGCCGCACTCGACTCGCCGAATATCGACTGCCGGCAAGATGGCGCCAAGCTCGATGCGACGGCCCGGGCGGGCTATCTATTCAATACGACGATCGCGGGCATTGACGATGCAGATGCGTGCCTGCTGATCGGGTCAAACCCGCGCTACGAGGCCTCGCTTATCAATGCCAGGCTGCGCAAACGCTATTTACGCGGGGGCTTTCACTTGGCGGCGATCGGCCCCGATATGGATTTGACTTATCGTCATGAAAATCTTGGCGCAGGTCCGCAAACACTTGCCGAACTCGCTGATGGGAATCACTCGTTCGCCACAACCCTGAGCGAGGCGCAACGTCCGATGTTAATTCTTGGCCAGGGGGCGATCGCGCGAAACGATGGCGCGGCGATCGTCGCCACCGCCCGGCGCCTCGCCGAAGCCACGGGAATGGTCGGCGACGAATGGTGCGGCTTCAACGTGCTGCATACTGCGGCAGCGCGCGTGGGTGGGCTCGACCTCGGGCTCGTGCCAGGAAGTGGTGGGCGCGACGTTGCCGGGATAATTTCCGGCGCTGCCGCCGGTGACATCGAGGTAGTGTTCCTTCTGGGCGCTGACGAGATCGATACGAAGGGGCTCGGCGAAGCTTTCGTCATTTACCAGGGCCATCATGGCGATGCCGGTGCGCATCGCGCCGACGTTGTGCTGCCAGGGGCGGCCTACACCGAGAAAGACGGCACCTATGTGAATACCGAAGGACGCGCGCAGCAGGCCAAGCGGGCCGTGTTCCCGCCCGGCAACGCACGCGAAGACTGGGCGATCCTGCGTGCCCTGTCGGAAAAACTTGGCAAACCACTGCCCTACGACACGCTGGCCGTGCTGCGCCGGCACATGATCGATGTCGCGCCGACGCTTGGCCATATCGATCAGGCGACAGCCGCCGCGTGGACCGAGTTTGGGGTGGCGGCACCGCTTGACACTTTGGCGTTTGAGCTGCCGGTGGGCGACTTCTTCATGACGAATCCGATCTGCAGAGCTTCGGAAACCATGGCCGCGTGTAGCGCGGCGTTCGGCGACACTGCGCGCGGAGCTACCGGCACAGATGGCTGAATTCTGGAGCGGATATGGGTGGCCGACGGTGGTCATCGTCGCGCAGGTGCTTGCGATCATCCTGCCGCTCCTGATCCTTGTCGCCTATCTGACTCTGTTCGAGCGTAAAGTTTTGGCGGCAATGCAAATCCGCCGCGGTCCTAATGTGGTGGGCGCTTTCGGATTACTGCAACCGTTCGCGGACGGCGCCAAGCTGCTGTTCAAAGAACTGATCCTGCCGGCTGGCGCTAATAAGGTCGTGTTCATCATAGCGCCCATGCTCACCTTCATTTTGGCGATGATCGCCTGGGCGGTCATTCCGGTCAGCGCAGGCGTTGTTCTGTCCGACATAAACGTCGGTGTGCTGTACCTGTTTGCGGTTTCTTCGCTCGGGGTTTACGGCGTGGTGATGGCGGGGTGGGCGTCTAACTCGCGCTATGCATTCCTCGGTGCCCTGCGTTCGGCGGCCCAGATGGTGTCCTACGAGATCTCGATGGGGTTCATCATTGTTACCGTATTGCTGTGCGTCGGCTCGCTCAACATGACCGCGATTGTAGAAGCTCAGAACACGATTTGGTTCGCAGTTCCATTACTGCCGATGTTTGTGATCTTCTTCATTTCGACCTTGGCGGAGACCAACCGACATCCGTTCGATCTTCCCGAAGCTGAATCCGAACTCGTCGCAGGCTATCAGGTTGAGTATTCATCATTCATCTACGCGCTCTTTTTCCTCGGTGAATACGCCAACATGATTCTCATGGCGGGCTTTACGACGATCCTGTTTCTCGGCGGGTGGTTGCCACCGTTCGGGGTTGAGCCCTTCATTTGGATTCCGGATTTCGTGTGGTTCGCCATGAAGGTGGTGTTCCTTTTGTTTGTTTTCATCTGGGTTCGCGGGACCTTTCCGCGATACCGCTACGACCAGCTTATGCGTCTCGGCTGGAAGGTGTTCCTGCCGCTCTCGCTGTTGTGGGTCGTTGTCACCGCTGGCGTCCTGGTCGCGTTTGACTGGCTGCCTACGCCGGCCGGGGGTTAGATAATGGGGTTCCTCGGTCGTACTTTGCGCTCTTTGCTGCTGTTAGAACTTCTCTCCGGCATGGCGCTAACGTTTCGCTACATGTTTCGACGCAAGGTCACCGTGAATTACCCGTTTGAAAAAGGGCCCCTGAGCCCGCGCTTTCGTGGTGAGCACGCCCTTCGGCGGTATCCGAATGGTGAGGAACGGTGCATCGCTTGCAAACTCTGCGAAGCAATTTGTCCGGCTCAGGCGATTACCATTGAAGCCGAGCCGCGCGCTGACGGCAGCCGCCGCACGACGCGTTACGATATCGATATGGTGAAGTGCATCTACTGTGGCTTCTGTCAGGAAGCCTGTCCGGTGGACGCGATTGTCGAAGGTCCCAATTTCGAGTTCGCTACCGAAACACGCGAAGAGCTCTTGTACAACAAGGACAAGCTCCTCGAGAACGGCGACCGTTGGGAACGTGAGATTGCGGCGAATCTCGCCGCGGATGCGCCGTATCGGTAGGCGCGGGTGAGGGGGGTCTAAACCATGGTCGTTGCGGCCTTGGCATTTTACTTGTTTGCGACGATCACCATCGTTGCCGCACTTATGGTGGTGGTAGCGCGCAATCCCGTTCACTCCGTGCTCTTTCTGATCCTTGCGTTCTTCAACTCAGCGGCGCTGTTCGTTCTCGTTGGGGCTGAGTTCCTGGCGATGATCCTCGTGATCGTCTACGTCGGCGCGGTCGCTGTGTTGTTCCTGTTCGTGGTGATGATGCTCGATATCAACTTCGTCGAATTGCGCCAGGGTTTCGCTCAATACCTGCCGATCGGCGCGGTGATCGGATTCGTCCTGCTCTTTGAATTGCTACTTGTCCTGGGATCATGGGTCATCGTGCCGGACGCCAAGTTGTTCGCGGCCGCGCCAACCCCGGCGGCCTCTCAGATCACCAATACCCACGCGCTCGGCAACATCCTCTATACCGATTTTGTCTATCTGTTTCAAGGCGCGGGAATGATTCTTCTGGTTGCCATGATCGGCGCGATCGTTTTGACGCTGCGTACGCGCGACGGCGTCCGCAAACAGAAGATTGCCGACCAGGTTGGTCGCCGCCGAGAGGACGCTGTCGAGCTTAAGAAAGTTCAGACGGGGCAGGGGATCTGACTATGGAAGTCGGTCTTGGGCACTACCTCACGGTTGCCGCGATCCTGTTCACGATCGGCGTGCTCGGGATTTTTCTCAACCGTAAGAACGTGATCGTAATCCTGATGTCGATCGAGCTGATGTTATTGGCCGTCAACATCAACTTCGTTGCTTTCTCGACCCATCTCAACGATCTGATGGGACAGGTTTTCGCGATGTTCGTATTGACGGTGGCCGCGGCCGAAGCGGCCATCGGTCTTGCCATCCTCGTCGTCTATTTCCGCAACCGTGGCAGTATCGCGGTTGAGGACATCGACCTGATGAAAGGGTAGTCGAGGGTGTTGTACGCCGCGATCGTATTTCTGCCGCTGCTGGGCGCAATTATCGCCGGCTTCTTTGGCCGCGCGATCGGCGACCGCGCGTCGCAGCTCGTCACCTGTATCGCTCTCACTGTTTCGGGCCTGCTCTCAATCGTCACGTTTTACGACGTCGCGTTGATGGGAAATACCGTCCGAGTAGACCTCTTTACCTGGGTTGCCTCGGGTGATTTCCAGGTTCAGTGGGCATTGCGTATCGATACCCTAACCGCGGTGATGCTGGTTGTGGTGTCGGTGATCTCGGCGATCATTCACTGGTATTCGATCGGCTACATGTCGCACGACCCGCATATCCCGCGGTTTTTCGCATACCTATCGTTATTTACGTTTGCCATGCTGATGTTGGTGACGGCCGACAACTTCCTGCAGCTCTACTTCGGTTGGGAAGGGGTCGGATTGTGCTCGTATCTGCTGATTGGATTTTGGTACGACCGTCCTGCGGCCAATGCGGCTGCGATCAAGGCGTTCGTCGTCAACCGAATTGGTGATTTCGGGTTTGCGCTGGGCATCATGGCCGTTTTCTTCGTCTTCAGCTCAATCGAATTCGATACGGTTTTTGCTGCGGCTCCAAGCGTCGCCGGCACGACCTTCCACTTCCTCGGCGGTGAGTGGGACATCCTGACCGTCACAACACTGCTGTTGTTCCTGGGTGCGATGGGCAAATCGGCCCAGGTGCCGCTGCATACCTGGCTGCCGGACGCCATGGAGGGGCCGACCCCGGTTTCGGCCCTTATTCATGCGGCGACGATGGTAACGGCCGGTGTCTTCATGGTGGCGCGCTGTTCTCCGCTGTTTGAACAGGCCCCGATAACCCTGGCAGTAGTAACCGCGATCGGCGCATTCACTGCGATTTTTGCAGCTAGCGTCGGTTTGGTGCAGACCGATATCAAACGCGTTATCGCTTATTCCACCTGCAGCCAGCTGGGTTACATGTTCTTTGCCGCCGGCGTCGGCGCTTATCCGGTCGCGATCTTCCACTTGTTCACCCATGCGTTCTTCAAGGCGTTGCTGTTCCTTGGGTCGGGTTCGGTGATCCATGGATTCTCTGACGAGCAGGACATGCGCAAGATGGGAGGCGCGTGGCGCAAAATGCCGCTCACCTATGTGGTGATGTGGATCGGCTCGCTCGCGCTCGCGGGAATGCCATTTTTTGCGGGTTATTACTCGAAGGACCTAATCATCGAAACGGCGTTTGCCGCAGGTACCGATGTCGGGCTGTTCGCGTTCTATCTCGGTATCGTCGCTGCGTCGTTCACGGCGTTCTATTCGTGGCGTTTGCTCTTTATGACCTTCCATGGTGAGTGCCGCGCCAGTGACGAAATAAAGTCACACATCCAGGAATCTCCGCCCATCATGACAGTGCCGCTGGTGCTGTTGGCGATCGGTGCGTTGTTTGCCGGAATTGCCGGGGTCGAGCTCTTCACTGGGGAACACCTCGATAAGTTCTGGGGCACATCGATTGTGATGCTTGGTGAACACAGTGTCATCAAGGCAGCCCACCACGTGCCGCTCTGGGTCAAACTGCTGCCACTCGTAGTAACCCTCGGCGGGATAGCCTTGGCCTGGCAGTTCTATATTCGCAGCCCGGAAACGCCTAAGCGTCTCGCAGAAATCAATCCTGAGCTTCACAAGTTCCTGCTCAACAAATGGTACTTCGACGAGCTCTTCGATCTCCTGTTCGTCAATCCCTCAAAGTGGATCGGCCGTACGCTATGGCTTATCGGTGACGGCCGCATCATTGATGGCTTCGGCCCAGACGGTGTTGCGGCGACCGTTGTCAGATTGGCGAGGCGCGCGGGTCAGCTCCAATCGGGTTATGTCTACCACTACGCGTTTGCCATGTTGATTGGCGTCGCGGCGATGGTGACCTGGTTTTTCTCGGCCGGAGGCTAGGGCGTGAGCGACTGGCCTCTCCTCTCACTGGTTACCTTCCTGCCGTTGGTAGGGGTCGTTTTCCTATTGTTGATTCCGGGCAACAAGGAAATAGCCGACCGGAATGCGCGGTGGGTCGCGCTATGGACGACCCTGATTACCTTCGTCTTATCGCTGCTCATTTGGATTAATTTCGATACCTCGACGGCAGATTTTCAATTTGTCGAACGCGCGGATTGGCTGGCTGAGGGCGTCGGGTATCACATGGGCATCGACGGTATCTCGATGCTGTTCATCATTCTCACGACATTTCTGATGCCGATCTGCATCCTCGCGAGTTGGGATGCCATCAAGACCCGTGTACGCGAATACATGATCGCGTTCCTAGTCTTGGAAACGATGATGGTCGGGGTTTTCTGTGCGCTCGATTTTGTCATGTTCTATTTGTTCTTCGAAGGTGGCCTGATTCCGATGTTCCTGATCATCGGCATCTGGGGCGGTGACCGCCGCATCTACTCGACCTTCAAGTTCTTCCTCTACACGTTGCTTGGCTCGGTATTGCTGCTGGTCGCGATCATCTACATGTACGTCGAAGCTGGCACGACCGATATTCCGCAGTTAATGCAGGCGGGTTTCGCACCGGAGGTGCAGAAGTGGTTGTGGCTCGGCTTGCTCGCCTCATTTGCGGTCAAGGTGCCGATGTGGCCGGTCCATACCTGGCTGCCCGATGCCCATGTGGAAGCGCCGACCGCCGGATCGGTTATCCTCGCCGGCGTGCTTTTGAAAATGGGCGGCTATGGGTTCCTGCGCTTCTCGATCCCAATGCTGCCGGACGCGAGCGAGTATTTCACGCCCTTCATATTTACCCTTAGCATCGTCGCGATCATCTACGCATCGCTGGTCGCCTTGATGCAGGGCGATATGAAGAAACTTGTCGCCTACTCATCGGTCGCTCATATGGGCTTTGTAACCATGGGGATCTTCACCTTCACGGTTCAAGGAATCGAGGGCGGCATCTTCGTGATGCTCAGCCACGGGTTGGTTTCGGGCGCCCTATTCCTCGTCGTTGGCGTGGTTTACGACCGCGTCCACACGCGCGAGATAGATCGTTATGGTGGCCTGGTTCACCGTATGCCGATATACGCCTTTGTTTTCATGGTGTTCGCGCTAGCCAATGTGGGCCTTCCTGGCACCAGTGGTTTCCCCGGTGAATTCCTAACCCTGATTGGGGCTTACAAGGTGAATACGTGGGTCGCGTTGTTAGCGACCACTGGGATCATCATAGGCGCGGCTTACACGTTGTGGCTCTATCGACGCGTCATCTTTGGAGAATTGACCAAGGCTGAACTCAAGAACATTGTCGATCTAAACCCGCGTGAAGTGGCGATTTTCGCGCCCCTTGTCGCAGCCGTGCTGTTCTTCGGGTTCTACCCCGATCCCTTGCTCAATGTCTTACATGCATCGGTCGCCAATATGTTGGAACAGCACCAAGCAGCGCTTGAGGCGACGAAGGCGGCCGCCATGTTGGCAGCGAAATAACGGGGCACGGCAATGTCGAATGCACAGCTTGCGCCCGTCATCCCTGAGATTTTCATCGCGCTTGCCGCGATGGCGTTGCTGATGTTTGGCGTATTCCGCGGTGAGGATTCAACCCGGTCGGTCGCCTGGCTGACGGTGTTGGCGCTCGCGGTAACATTCGTGCTGGTGCTAAACGCGCCAAGCAATGGTGAGCCTACGCTCGCGGGTATGTTCATCTCCGATCCGTTTTCGGTTTTCGTCAAATGCCTGGTCCTGATTGGCTCAGCGCTCACCATCATCATGTCGATTGGCTACATCCACCGAGAAGGGATGGCCCGCTTCGAATATCCCATTCTCATTTTGCTGGCGACGCTCGGTATGATGATGATGGTCTCGGCGAGCAATTTGATGTCGCTCTATATCGGCCTCGAATTGCAGAGCCTTGCGCTCTACGTGATTGCCGCGATCCGCCGCGATTCGCTGCGTTCGACCGAAGCCGGCCTCAAATATTTTGTGCTCGGGGCCTTGTCCTCGGGAATGCTGCTCTATGGCTGCTCGCTGATCTATGGTTTTACAGGAACGACGAGTTTCGTCGGCTTGGCCCAGCTTCTTACCGGCGACACAGCGGGCCATCCCCCGATTGGCTTTATTGTGGGGCTCGTCTTCCTGATCTCCGGCCTCGCGTTCAAGGTATCCGCGGTACCGTTCCACATGTGGACGCCCGATGTTTACGAGGGCGCGCCGACTCCGGTTACGGCTTTCTTCGCGATCGCCCCCAAGATCGCTGCGATGGCGCTTTTTCTTCGCGTTATCATCATGCCATTTCCTGAAATTGTCTCGTCATGGCAGCAGATCATCGTTTTCATATCGATCGCCTCCATGCTGCTTGGCGCTTTCGCAGCTATTAATCAAACCAACATCAAACGTCTGATGGCCTATAGCTCGATCGGCCACATGGGGTACGCATTGGTGGGATTGGCGTCAGGGACCGTGGAAGGTGTCCGGGGCGTTTTGGTTTACCTCGCAATCTACTTAGTCATGAACGTTGGTGCCTTTGCCTGTATCCTTTGCATGCGTACGAAAGACGGCATGGTCGAGGAAATCGACGACCTCGCCGGATTGTCACGCAACCAACCGATGCTGGCACTGGCGTTGGGGATTTTCATGTTCTCGTTAGCAGGGATCCCGCCGCTCGCGGGTTTCTTCGGTAAGCTCTACGTGTTTCTGGCGGCCGTTGATGCTGGCCTCTACGCGTTGGCGATTATTGGCATGTTGACGAGCGTCGTGGGCGCGTTCTACTACCTACGAATCGTCAAAGTTATGTACTTCGATGCGCCCGTCGAACCCTTCGAACAACCAATCGGCGGTGAAATGGCAGCGATCTTGACCGTGTCGGGGTTCGCCACACTGTTTTTCTTTGCCTATCCCTTACCACTGATCGCAATTGCCCAAACTGCCGCGCAAGCTCTGTTTCCATGAACGAAGCTGCCGCCCGGCAAGCGACAAACCATCCAGATCTGCCTCCTTTCTTTCAGCTCGTCGCGCTTGAGAGCACCGAGAGCACGAGCAATGAGGTTGAAGTACGCGCCCAAGCGGGTGCGTCCGAAGGACTTCTGGTCTGGGCCCGGCAACAAACCAAAGGGCGTGGTCGGCAAGGGCGGCACTGGGAGTCGCCCTCGGGAAATCTATATTGTTCGCTGTTATTGAGGCCTGAAGTCGAAACTGCCAAGGCAGCCGAACTGGGATTTGTCGCCGGTGTGGCCGTGAGGGACTGCGTCGCGAGTCTGTTTTCGAAGGAACAAACCGTTCGCTGTAAGTGGCCCAACGATATTTTGGTCGGCCAGTCGAAAATAGCCGGCATTCTGCTTGAGGCAACCGTGCAGGAGCGTGGCACTCGCGTTATCGTCGGGATCGGCGTCAACCTTGTTAACCATCCATTAGAAACCAGCTATCCGGCGACGGATTTGCGTAGCCAGGGTGCCGCAACCGCTGATCCGGCCCGAGTGCTGGAACGCCTTGCCGGCTCACTTCTTCGTTGGCGGGAGGTTTGGTTAACCGAAGGTTTTGGAGCAATACGCAGAACCTGGCTCGAACACGCAGCCGGCTTGGGCGAAGACATTAGCGTGCGTTTGCCGGATCAAACCTTGGTTGGAAAGTTCGAATCCATTGACGAACGTGGTGCTCTAGAACTGCATCTACCGGGGGGCGAAATGCACATCGTCACGGCGGGGGATGTGTTCCTCAACCAACCCGCAATGAAGACGAGTGGGTGATGCTGCTCGCGATCGACGCTGGCAATACCAATGTCGTATTCGCCGTCTACGACGGTGAGGCGCGGCGGGGCCTGTGGCGAGCGTCAACCGATCAACCACGTACCGCCGATGATTATGCAGTTTGGTTGACGAGCCTGATGCAGATGCGCGAACTGGTCTCGGCTGATGTCACAGATGCCGTCATTTGTTCGGTCGTGCCGCAGGCGTTGTACGATCTTCGTCGGTTGTGTCGCGAGTATTTCGATGCCGAGCCGCTGATCGTGGACAAAAATGTCGAGCTCGGTATCAAGATCGACATCGATGAACCGGCGAGTGCGGGTGCCGATCGGATCGCCAATGCGGTCGGCGTGCACGTAAATTACGGCGGGCCCGCGATCGTCATCGATTTTGGTACCGGGACGACGTTTGATGTCATTGATGAGAACGGCTCTTATCGTGGCGGCGTTATTGCGCCGGGGATCAATCTCAGCCTCGACGCGCTGCACCTCGTGTCGGCTCAGCTACCGCGAATCGAGGTGGCCCGCCCCAAGCACGTGATCGGTGGTGGCACAGTCTCGGCCATGCAATCTGGAATCTATTGGGGCTATGTGAGCTTGATCGAGGGGCTGGTGCGTCGGATCAGCGAAGAGTTTGGGGCAAAAATGAAGATTATTGCTACGGGAGGTTTGGCGCCGCTTTTTGCTGGGGGAACCGACGTCATCGAGCATACCGATCCGGACTTAACGTTGCTTGGGATTGTTGAAATCTGGC
>CAUZWH010000055.1:0-11435 GCA_963583675.1 Alphaproteobacteria bacterium | reverse complement strand
AGCCGATTGATTGGCTGTCATTAATTCCAGCGTCAAAAATGAGCCACGATCCTAGCGAGATCTGGGAGACATCAAGCTCACTTTCCCCCAGTCGACGATATTTCATCGAAACCACCATCCGCGCCCAAAAGATATCAGTGTTAGGTTAGTTGACGATGGGCTAGCCCGCTGGATTTATCGGGCCGCAAGGTCGGGGAAACCCGCGCGCCGAACTGGGTTTGTCGCAATACAATCGCGGTTCGTTTTCGGCTAAGACTTGGGCTAGCTGAAGGGTCCGCTCAAATGCCGACTGAGATCATGCCAAGCGATCAAATGACAATCGAGCGCTCACGTCACCGCGCATCGGGCGCGTCGGAAATGCGTGATCGCGACATGTCCACTGTTCTAGTCGTCGAAGACAACCCCGACGTTCGGTTGGTCGCAGAAGATCTTCTGAAGTTACTCGGTTATCGGGTGATTTGTGTTGAGCATGGTTCGGACGCGCTCGTTGTTCTCGAATCCGACCAGCAAGTCGATCTGTTGTTCACAGATATGGTTTTGCCCGGCGACCTCAACGGCCGCAAACTAATGGAAGTTGCACTTGAGGTGCGGCCAAATATCAAGATGCTTGGAACGTCGGGCTACGCGGAAGAAACGCTGGCATCTGAAAGCGCGTTGCCCGTCGGTATTCTGCTGCTTCCGAAGCCTTACAAGATGAAAGAACTCGCGGCAGCTATCGAACATGCGCTGGCGTTTGAGGAGTCCCTGGTTGCCTAGATCGGTTCTCGGGTAAGCGCTCGCGCCGAGAGGATAGCACGCACCGCGTTCACGCCCCCCGCGCAGACCGCATCGATCCCGAATTCGCGCGCGGCATCGACGTTAACCTGAACATCGTCAAGAAACAGAATTTCCGCAGGCGCACAGTCAAGTTCAGTGACAACATATTCGAACGCGCCTCGTTCAGGTTTCACGTGGCCGATTTCAAACGAAAGGAAGCTGCGGTCGAATTGCTCGGTAAATAACGCCAAACCGTTGTCGGCGCTCCAATGGGCCTCGTTGGTATTGCTGAGACAAGCGATCGTCACGCCCGATGCCTTGGTAGAGCGAACGAGTTCAAGCGCGCCGTCGTGGGGACCTGGGACCCAAGTTCTAAAACGCGCAAGGAACTCGGACGGTTCGATATCGAGTCGAAAATGGGCCACCATTCCCGCTGCAAATTCGGCGCTTGAACAGGCACCTCGGTCGTAGCGTTGCACCCAGGGATTGATCACCCAAAGTCGCAAAACCTCTTTTTCGTTGTGTTCGCCGATCATCTCGCCGAAAGCGCGTATGCCGGCCAATTGAAACAACACACCACCCAAATCGAATAGGACGAAACGAATGTCGAGAACCGTCATCGCGACAATTCCGGCATTTTGGGTACGGCGTCGAGCAGTGTTCGGGTGTAGGGGTCTTGTGGGTTCGAGAAAATTTCAGTGGTGACCCCCCGCTCGACGATTTTTCCTTCATTCATCACGGCAACCTCCGCGCACACATACTCCACAACAGCCAAATCATGGCTGATAAAGAGGTAGGTAACCCCAAACTCGGTTTGCAGGTCATGCATTAGGTTCAGCACCTGTGCCTGGACCGACACATCCAGTGCCGAGACCGGCTCATCGGCTACAATAAGCGCCGGTCTGGTTATCAGCGCTCTCGCAATTGCGATTCGCTGGCGCTGCCCGCCCGAAAATTCATGCGGGTATTTCCCAAGGTCGCTCGTCTTGAGGCCAACGGCCTCAAGCGCTTCAACCACGCGACCACGACGCTCCTCTGCCGACACCATTTCCAGCGCGTCGATCGGCTCGGCCACGATACGCTCGACCCGCTGGCGCGGATCAAGCGAGCCAAACGGATCTTGAAACACCATTTGGAAGTTCCGTCGTCGTTGCCGAAGCTCGTTCGTTGCCAAGGCATTGAGATCGTCGCCGCGGAATAGAATCGTGCCGCTGGTCGGCGGCTCGAGGGCCATGACCAGCCGCGCCAGGGTCGATTTGCCACATCCGGATTCACCGACAAGACCGAAACTTTTCCCCTCGGTGACGGACAGTGAGACACCATCGATCGCCCTCACCGCCTCGGGCCGCTTGGTGAGTGATTCGCGCGGTAGGGTGTAATGCTTAAAGACGTCGACGACCTCGACGAGATTGGTCCCTTGCGATGTCGCTTCGGGCGCACGCATCACAATTGCCATCGTTCGCGGGCTTTGCGGAGGTGCACGCACGCCGCTGCGTGGCCGGCGCTAATTTCCACTAGAGGTGGGGCGGCGGCCCGGCATTCGTCGGACACGAGCTCGCAACGATCAGCAAACGTACATCCGTCTGGCAGATCATTGAGTTCGGGAACCGTCCCACTGATTGAGGAAAGGCGAACCGGTTGGCCGTCGGGGCGACGCTGGCCCAGGCGTGGGACCGCGCCAAACAGGCCTTGGGTGTAGGGATGCGATAGTTCCTGAAATATGGTGGCCGCGCCGCCGCGCTCGATCGCTGCGCCGCCATACATAATGATGATGTCGTCGACGCTCTGGGCGATCACGCCAAGATCGTGGCTGATCAGGATCAGGCCCATGCCCAAATCGTCGATCAGGCCTTGAAGGAGATCAAGAATTTGCTTTTGGATGGTTACGTCCAGAGCCGTCGTCGGCTCGTCGGCGATCAATAAATCCGGACCGCACGACAGCGCCATTGCAATCATGACGCGTTGGCGCTGACCGCCGGAGAGTTGATGCGGATGATGGTCGAAGCGCTGGGCAGCGAGCGGAATCCCCACCCGGTCCAGCAACGCGATCGCTTCGCGCTTGGCCGCACCGCGGCTCATACCACGGTGGATCACCAACGCTTCAGCTACCTGACGGCCAATCGGATGAACCGGATTGAGCGACGTCATCGGTTCCTGAAAAACCATTCCAATCCGGTTGCCGCGGATCGTGCACAATTCACCTTCCGACAGCTTTAAAAGGTCGCGGCCGTCGAACAGGACACGACCGTCAGTTCTGGCATTTTCCGGCAGCAACCCCATGATCGCGAGCGCGGTCATCGATTTTCCGCAGCCGCTCTCACCGACGATACCGAGCGTCGCCCCCTTGGCGAGCTCAAAAGATAGGTCCCTTACGGCGCGCCCGGGACCCTGGACGGTATCCAGTGTGACGGTCAAATCTTCAACGGCCAACAACACCATCACTACCTCTGGCGTGCCAGACGTGGATCAATGATGTCACGCAAACCGTCACCGAGGAGGTTGAGGCCCAGCACCGAAAGTGCGATCGCTACCCCGGGATAAACCGCGAGCCAAGGGTTGAGAAAAATCATCGTCTGTGCCTCGCTCAGCATCCGTCCCCACGAAGGCGTTGGCGGCTGCGAGCCGATGCCGAGATAAGACAAGGCAGCCTCGGCAAGAATTGCAATGGCGAACTGAATCGTTGCCTGCACGACGAGCACCGATGTGATGTTGGGCAGCACATGCTCCAGCGTTATTCGGAACCTGCCTTTGCCGGCGGCTTGTGCCGCGAGAACGAACTCACGCGCCCAGATCGCATTGGCCGCGCCGCGGGTCAGGCGCGCAAAAATCGGCACCGCAAAAATTCCGATCGCGACGATCGCGTTGATCGCGCCGGGCCCCATGGTCGCCACCAACATGATCGCGAGCAGGATTGCCGGGAACGCGAACATGAAATCGGACAAGCGCATGAGGATTTCTTCGGTCCAACCACGCCGCGCCGAGGCCCATAGGCCGAGCGCCACACCCAACAGCATGCCGATAGAGACCGCGACAACACCGACCGTGATCGAGTTTTGCGCGCCCGCCATGATGATCGACAAAATGTCGCGGCCAAAATGATCAGTGCCGAGCCAATGCTCGAACGATGGTGACGCGAGACGACCCCGTATGTTGATCTTGATCGGGTCGTAGGGGGTCCAAAACAACGACAATACCGCCACGCCTGTGAGGATCAACGACAGGGCGCCGCCAACCACGAACGAGCGATGTCGCAAGCCGCGGGCGAGGAAACTGCTTTCGCTATTTAAAACGCGCATGTCGCGCCCTAAACGTCCCGCGCCTTGAGGCGCGGATCGATAACGGCGTAGAGCATGTCGACCAGGAAGTTGATTGCCACCACCATCGCGGCCAGCAGGACGACCAGATCACGGACGACAACGATGTCGCGATTGCTGATCGATTGCAGGATCAATCGACCGATGCCGGGCAACGCAAATACGTTCTCGACCACGATGGTACCGGCGAGCAAGTTAGCGAACTGCAGGCCCATGATCGTGATGACCGGGATTAGTGCGTTTCTTAAGACGTGCCGCCACAGCGTCGCGCGTCGCGACAAGCCTTTGGCCCTCGCGGTACGCACGTAGTCTTCGCGCATGGTGTCGAGCACCGCCGAGCGCGTGAACCTCGCGAGGATTGCGCCCTGAACCGTTGCCAACGCGATTGCCGGCAGGATCAGCGACGCTAAAGCCGGCCAAAATCCCTTGTCCCATCCGGGAAAACCGCCCGATGAGAACCAGCGAAGATTTACCGCGAAGAACAGGATCAGGAGAACCGCGAGCCAAAAGTTGGGAATCGAGATGCCCAGTTGGCTGACGCTCATGACCGTGACATCGCCGCCCTTATTGTGGTGGGCGGCAGCATAGATCCCGAGCATCAGGGCGATGAAGATCGAGAGCGCCATGGCCATTAGCGCCAGTGGGACCGTTATCCCAATGCGGGCCTGCAGTAACTCGACGACAGAGACTTGGTACGTGTAGCTCGTGCCGAATTCGGCCTGTAGCAGGTGGCCAACCCAGTCGAAGTAACGGACATGCGCCGGCCGGTCGAGACCGAGTTCTTCGCGGAGCGCGATGACGGCACTCTCGGGCGCATCGATGCCAAGGATCACCAGCGCGGGGTCGCCGGGCAGTACTTCCAGTGCCAGAAATACCAAAATGCTGGCGCCAAACAACGTCGCAATAAACGTCGATAACCGTTTGACGAGGAAGACACTCATAATGGGCGCACAACCAATCCGAGATCATTCCATGGCAATCCGAGATCATTCCATGGAATGTATCGGCGCCTAAGCAAGTGCGGCCTCGACCGTAGACGCATGGCACAGCAGAGCATCGTCTTGTCCGCCTGGCGCCATCAACATAACCCCCGTTGGCATGTCGTTCTGGTCTTTTCCCGAGGGCAAGGAAATCGCGCAGGTACGCAGGAAACTTCCCAGCATTGTGTTCTTGTTCGCCTTTGCCGTCGCCGCTCTGAATTGATCGACATCATTCTCCAGAGCCTCCCATGCCGGTGCACTGATCGCGGTGGTTGGGATAGCAACACAGGAGAATGTAGCAACTTGTTCCGCGAAGGCAGCGATCATGCGTTCGCGCTCGGTTTGCACAGTCAGTAACTCGACAAGGGTCATATCGCGGCCGAGCAGCGCGCGTTCGGCGACGCGGCGATCAATCTTGTCGACCGAAGGGCCTTCCAACAACTCTCGCAGATTAAAGTAGGACTCGGCAGCCAACAGCGTCCCGGTTTGCTCGTTAAGAGCTCGAATCTCCTCGAACAACGGAATCGGCAGGATTTCGACGGTCGCCTCGGCCGCTCTTAGCGTCTCGATTGCAGCGTAAAAATTGGCAAGCACACTGTCGTCGGCATCGGTAAAAACGCTGCTTTCCTCGGCGGGCACGGCCACCCGCAGTCGCGCGGTCGGCGTCGGCTCGGTCAACGCTGGCACCAGGCCGCGAAATACCGCATCGAGAAGCGTGCAGTCCTCCACCGTTCGCGCGATCGGCCCAAGCGTATCAAGCGTGTGCGACAGCACGAACGTACCGTGGGTCGCAACACGTTTCTCCGTCGTCTTGAGGCCAACAAGGCCACAAAACGACGCCGGTATACGCACCGAGCCATTGGTGTCGCTGCCCAACCCACACGGGACCAGACCCGCAGCGACCGCCGCGGCGGTGCCGGAAGAGGATCCGCCGGTTGCACGGCGCGTTGCTTTGTCGAGCGGATTGATCGGCGTTCCATAGTGGGGGTTCTGACCGAGCGCCGAGAACGCGAATTCAGGCAGGGTGACTTTGCCAAGGGTTACCAGTCCGGCCGCGCTTGCGTTGTGAACGACCTCGGCATCGGCGCTTGCCGGCGGGCGGTTGCGGAACAACTCCGAACCGGCCGTCGTTACGGTATCGGTAATGTCGACGAGATCTTTCCAAACGATCGGAACGCCGTCGAGCGGACCAAGCTGTTGGCCCGATGCGTAGCGCGCGGCGCTGGCGCTCGCTTCGGCGCGCGCGCGTTCGGCGGTAACCGTGAGGAACACGTTGGGATCGTCGTGGGCGGCGATGCTGGCGAGGAAATATTCGGTGACGTCGACGGCGTCGACATTCCTAGATGCCAGTCGACGGCCTACGCCTGCGGCCGATTCGACACGCAGTTCGTCAAGATCTGCCATCTGTATTCCTTTACGTTCGCAGGAGATCGAAGAGTTTGTCGAGCGACGTCATCTTATCGATCATCGCGACCGTACGAATAATCGATTCGGCGTCGTCTGATGATACGCGCTCTCGTGTTAGCGCACGGAACTTGTCGCGGACCTGCTCGGCCGTCAGCGGTTTTCGGGGCTGCCCCGTCAGACAGCACCCCAGGCCATCGAGGATTAGCAATTTGAGGTGCTCGACAACATCCGTAGGTAGGTCGGCGAACTGAAGACCGGAACTGAATTCGGCGAGGCGGCGTGTGGCTTGGGGATGAAGAGAAGTTTCAGGGTCGTTGTTCATAAAATGGGGCGGTCTCGCTCGGACCTGTTTTGCACATTCGCGAGCCAATCTGCCATAGTCCCGGGCGGGGATGCGATTGCTCGCTAATAGAAAGGGATACCGCGTGGCGAACTCTGATTGGAAAATGAGCGTGATTTTCGCGCAAGGCCAGCAACTCAATAAAGCGGTAGAGCTTTGGCAAGCCTGCGAGAAATCAGGTTTGGACATGATCGGCGTTGCGGATTCGCCAAACCTGCTGCGCGAAATGTATGTCTCGACCACCATGGGCCTGATCAATACCGACTCGATTCAGGTCATCACCTATGTGACCAATCCGGTGTCGCGCCACCCATCGGTTACTGCGAGCGGCTTCATGACACTGAATGAACTCTCGCCGGGCCGGATTGGTATGGGTATCGGCTCTGGCGATTCGGCGTTGTGGTCGATCGGCCAAAAGGGCGCCAAGGTGGCCCTGATGCGCGATTACATCGTTACGGTCAAAGCCCTGTTGCGCGGCGAACGGGTCAAATGGAATGACTACGAATTCAAAGGTGAATGGAGCTTCGTAGAACCGTTTGATCTGAAGGTTTATGTCGCCTGTTCGGGTCCCAAGATCCTTCGCACGGCAGCCGAAGTTGCCGATGGTGCGATTGTCACAATGGGGTTCTCGCCCGAGGACGTTGCCAACGTGAAGGAAATTGTCGCCGAGGGCCTAGCGGCCTCGGGCCGCACTGAGAAAGATTTCGAGATCTGGTGGAACGCCCACATCACCTTTGACGAGAGTTACGACGCCGCGGCGCAGCGCAGTCTTGGCTGGTCACCGAGTTGGCTCTCGATGGGCAGTCTAAAAGGCAAAGGAATCCCGGACGAGTTCAAAGAAAAGCTTATGCAACTCAACGCGGATACGCACGATCTCAACGCGGTTTATCGATCGAAGAACCGAGAACTCACCGTTGTTGAACGAGCGAAGGAACTTGGCATCTACGACTGGCTTCTCTCGCGATCACCGCGCCTGTTCGGTACGTCGGACGATGTTGCCAAGCGTCTCAACGAACTCGGCAGCGAATACGATATGAAAAAGTGGATCTTTTTTGCGACCGGGCGCGGCGCGCGTTCGTCGGCGGGAAACGAAGAACGCCTCGCTTATATCGATCAGCTTACCGGCGAGGTGCGCCCGCAATTGCTTTAGTAGTCGCGGCGTTGACGCTCTTGGCGTCACTCTGACAACATAGAAGCAGTAAATCAGCCCAGGCGGCGCAGCCGGGGAGAGGAAACGATGGCAGACGTAGCTAACTTTAAGAAAACTAAGAGCGGGATCCATCCCGATCCTTTGTTCTCCTACACACTTCCGGCCGAATATTACTATGACCCGACGATTTTCGAGCGCGAGAAGGAGGAAATCTGGTTCAAGACTTGGCAGATCGTCGGTTACGAGCATGAGCTCACCGAACCCGGTGATTTCATCACCCACGATATTCTCGGTCAGAAGGTCTTCGTTACCCGCGGCAAGGACGGTCAGCTGCGCGGCTTTTACAATGTGTGCATGCATCGCGGTCACATCCTGGTCGAGGGCCGCGGCAACAAAAACATATTCACGTGCCCGTTCCATGCCTGGTCATACGACAGTACCGGCGCGCTAAAAGCTGCCGGGAATGCCGAAAACGTGGCCGACTTCCGGCTCGAAGATTTTACCCTGAGCGAGGTGCGGGTTGAGCAATTTCTGCACATGATCTTCGTCAATCTCGACCCCGATGCCGAACCCTTGGCATCGAAAGTTGCCGATCTCAAACAAGACATCGTCGACAACGTACCGAAGTTCGACCAGCTCAAGCTCGGCCGCACCGATCCCTACAACATCGACGCCAACTGGAAGTTCGTTCCCGAACAGAACGAATGCTACCACTGTCCATCACTGCATCCGCAGGCTATGGGTACTGAGCAGGCGTATATGGAGCCGAGCTTCGAGACCACCGAGCACGATTATTGGACCAAGCACATCGTGCGCACCAAACGCGACGTGACCTCAGACCAGATGCCCTATCAATTTCGCGACGACGACGATCTAAAGGATGTCCACATCTGGTTCATGTGGCCCAACCTGATCTTCCTGGCCCATCACGGCGCGAGCAACTTCAAAGTCACCCGTATCATGCCGACCGGTCCGGAGAAAACGTTCCAGATTATCGACAACTTTTGCGTCAACGATCCGCTCAATGATTGGGACGTCGAGTGCATGAACACCTATCGTGACGTCGTCTTGCCGCAAGACATCCCGGCGATGGAGAAACAGCAGCTCGGCGTTAAATGCCGAGGCTACAAGCAAGGCCGCCTGATGTGCGATGCTGAGCATACGTGGCGCACCGAACACGGCACCCACTTTGTCGACCATATGACCTGGACGTCACTCAACGGCGACAACTATTAGTCGTCGACCGATAGACGGTATTTGGGCGCCGCCGGTCGGCGCCCAAATCATTTGTGGAGATTGGCATGGCCAAGAAACCGGCAGCTAAAAAGCCCGCTAACAATAAGTCATCAAAGGCGAAAGCCGCGAGGAAAGTCGCGATTGTCACAGGTGGAGGTACCGGTCTTGGTCGCGATATCGCTAATACTCTGGCCCGAGAGGGGTTCAACGTGGCGATCGTCGGTCGTCGCGCCAACCGCCTACGCATGAAAAAAAGCGAGAAAAGGCTTTTCGCCTACCCGGGCGACGTCGGTGATCCCGAGCAGATCAAGGCGATCGTCAAGGATGTGCGGACTCGCTTTGGCCGCATCGATGCTCTGGTTAATTCCGCAGCGATTGTTCGAATTACGCCGGTCGATACGATTACCCCGACCGATATCGACGATTATCACCGCATCAACGTTGCCGGCACGATGAACATGGCCCTCGCGTGCCTACCGGCCCTACGCAAAACTCGTGGTTCGATCATTAACTTCAGCTCAAGTATCGCGACCAAGCCATCGCGCGACATGGTGTGCTACGCCACCACCAAAGGTGCTGTTGAAGCATTTACCAAAATCCTCGCTCTTGAAGTGGCACCGCGAGTGCGGGTCAACTGCATCAGTCCCGGCCTCGTAAAAAGTGAAGCCTACGTCCAGGCTGGACTTGATCGCAAAGCGATTCGCGGCATCGAAAGATTCGCGGCCAGCATCTACCCCATGAATCGTGTCGGTGAGCCGCGCGATGTGTCCGAATTGGCATCGTACTTGATCTCGGACAAGGCCAATTGGCTCACCGGCTTGATCATTCCGGTCGATGGCGGTTGGAGCGTGGTCGGCGCAACGAATATTCCGCGCGACCTTCATTGAACGCGTTCACGACATCGTTAACACGTCGCGATCTTCGGCTTTGAATTTTCCCTGATTCCTGTACAGTCCCGGCCTGACGTGCCGGCGCAGTAATCTGTGGCGGTTATTGGCCCAAATGGGGTCTTTACTCTAGGGAGGAGTCACTAATGAGACTTCGTTCACTCGTATCAGCCATCGCAGTTGGAGGCTTGGCCCTCGGCCTGTCGATGCAAGGTGCACAAGCGCAAATGGCAAAGGGCGAGCCGATTCGGCTCCCGCATCTGACGACCTTCAGCGGACCAGCCGCTGACTGGGGCGAAACCATGTTGAAGGCGGCACAGATCGCCGCGCAGATGATCAACGAAAAGGGCGGCGTGCATGGCCGGCCGCTCGAATTCTATGCGGTCGATGCGCCCTATGACCGCATGCCCGAGGCGATGACGATGGTCAAGAAGGTCACGCGCAACAAGAAAACGCTGGTGATTTTCGATTGTGGTGGTGCCACGACGGTTGTCGCAGCTGCGCATGATTTGGTCGGCAAAGCCGGGATCCCCTGCTTTGGCTTCTCATCGGCCGGTTTCTGGCGCAAGCCAAGCTTCAACCCGTATGTGTTCCGGCTGCTTCCGCAAGCCGTGACCGCCATGCCTGTGTTGATGCCGAAAGTGTTCAAAAAGCACAACGTCAAGAAGGTCGCGATTGCCTTCACCAATAATGACGAAGCACCCGTGGCCAATGCCAAGCACTATCAGCACATGCTGAAGGAGCGGGGCATTCCGTTCATCAAGGTAAGCGGCCAGCTCAAAGAGCCCGAATACCGCGCTCAGGTGACCAAGATTAAATCGAATGGCGCCGACATCGTGATGGTATCTATGCAGCCTTCTGATGCAGGTCTGTTCGTGCGTCAGTTGCGCGAAGACGGCGTCAATATCCCGATTCTTGGGGAAGTCGGCCTGGCCGATAAGCATTTCCCGGAACTGGCGAAGGGCAAAGTCGGCACCGCCTATACCTATGGCGTGTACGACAGTTCGGATCCGCGCCCCTACGTGCAAAACTTTATCAAGCGCTTCACCAAAGAAGTTGGACGCGAACCGGGCACATTTGAGGCTATCGCTGGCGATGCGGCGTTTATCACCGCAGCGATCATGAACAAAGCCGAGAAACTCGATCGCGAGAGCATTCGGATGACTTGGTCGAAGACTAGCAGCGTCGATTCCTTTACCGGCAAGGTTGGCTGGAACGGTTCCGGCGAAGCGATGCGCGAGGGCGTGCTCATGCAGATGTATGATGCGAACGAGAAACTTATTACGATCCCGCCCGGTTACTGGGGTGCTGGTTCGTAATCGATCAACGCTATCGAACAGCGAAGGGCCAGCCAGTCGGCTGGCC
>CAUZWH010000054.1:0-11479 GCA_963583675.1 Alphaproteobacteria bacterium | reverse complement strand
CCGCAAATTGACAGGGCCATGACCGTTGGCTATTGTGCCGGCTTCCAAGCGGCTCGATCGGCGCGTTTGGCTGTGTCGGCGAACATGAGGACAATTATCCTCGCGTATTCAGCAACCAGGAGTTCGGCGGTAACGATTGCACCCGCGTTGCGCTGGTGGGCCGTGGCTCATCGGATCTCGAAGTTTCAGCCGTGACCGACCTAACGCCAATCGTAATTCTGCTCCGCGAGGCTCGGCTGATTGGTAGCATTGAGACCTTCGACCAATCGATCGAATATCGAAACGCACGCACGAAACACCAGGAACGTCTCGCTTACGCGCGACCAATAAACCCCCTCCATCCAACGGGCAGGTCTAATTAATGACCGGCGTTGTCATCCAATTCTTGAGCACGATCGGCCGCCTCTTCCTCACGTTCTTAGGTGCGATCGGGGGATTAACGCTATTTACTGCCAGCGCGGTCGTTAATTCGGTGACGCCGCCATTCTATTTTCGCTTAATCGCGCGCCAGATGATCGTCGTGGGCTACTACTCGCTTCCCGTTGTCGGCTTGACGGCATTGTTCACGGGAATGGTTCTCGCCCTACAGATCTACACCGGATCTTCGCGTTTCAATGCAGAAGGCGCCGTGGCAACTATTGTTGTGATCGGAATAACCCGTGAACTCGGACCGGTGCTCGCCGGACTGATGGTTGCTGGGCGGGTTGGTGCAGCGATGGCGGCCGAAATCGGGACCATGCGCGTGACCGAGCAGATTGATGCGCTGACCACGCTGTCAACGAACCCCTTTAAGTATCTTGTCGCGCCGCGACTGATCGCTGCGACGCTCATGCTTCCTATTCTGGTATTGGTTGCGGACATAATCGGCGTATTCGGCGGCTATGTCGTAAGTACACAGAAATTGGGCTTCAACCCGGCGACCTATCTAAAAAACACGTTCGAGTTCCTTGAGACGATCGACGTGACATCTGGCCTGGTCAAGGCGGCTGCATTTGGCTTCATCATCGCTCTCATGGGTTGCTACAGCGGTTACAACAGCAAGGTTGGTGCCCAGGGTGTAGGATCAGCGACAACAAATGCGGTGGTGACAGCATCGATCCTTATCCTCGCCTCCAACTATCTCATCACTGAGTTATTCTTCGCACGCTAGTGCGACTCAGATCATGAGCGAGACGCCAAAAGTTAGTTTCCAGGATGTTCACATTTCTTTTGGGGCCAACCGAGTGCTCCAGGGCTTTAACTTGGATATCCATCCGAGAGAATCAGTCGTCATAATTGGTGGCTCGGGAACCGGTAAATCGGTCACGTTGAAATGTTTGCTCGGCCTGCTGCTCCCACAGCGAGGTAGTATTCGCATTGACGGGGAAGAAATCGTCGGCACTCACGGCCGTTCTCGCACACGCGCTCTCGCCAAATTCGGCATGTTATTCCAGAGCGCGGCCCTGTTTGACAGCCTACCGGTTTGGGAAAACGTCGCCTTCGGCTTGATTCAAGGCAAGGGGCGCTCGCGCGACGAAGCTAAGAAAATCGCGTTAGAAAAACTCGGCCAAGTCGGTCTGGGAGACGACGTGGCCGACCTCAATCCGGCCGAGCTGTCGGGGGGGATGAAGAAGCGGGTCGGGCTCGCCCGCGCAATCGCTACCGATCCTGAAATAATGCTCTTCGATGAACCGACGACGGGCCTCGATCCGATTATGGGCGACGTAATCGATCAACTCATCTCCAAATGCGTCAAGGAAATTGGCGCGACCGCAATATCAATTACCCACGATATGGCCAGCGCACGTCGGATCGCCGATCGTATGGCCATGTTGTACAAAGGCCAGATCATATGGGCCGGCGCTGTATCCGAGATCGACGACAGCGATAATGCGCTGGTAGATCAATTCATCCATGGCCGTGCGGAAGGACCAATACAGATGGAAATCCGAACGCCGTGACGCGGCCGACCGGAACAACCCCGCAACGCTGATGGCCCGCGCAGCTTCCAACTACGCCTGTCAGGAATGTGGTGCCGCGAGTAACCGTTGGATGGGACGGTGCGAGTCCTGCGGCGCGTGGAATTCCCTGGTCGAAGAGACTACGTCGGCCGGCCCGCCCAAGGGCCTCGGTCGCGGTAGCGGCCATAGAATCAAACTCGTCAGCCTCGCGGGTACGACAGACGAAGCAGCGCACGTACCGACCGGAATCAGCGAGTTCGATCGCGTTTGCGGCGGTGGCTTAGTGCCAGGTTCTGCCCTACTGATTGGCGGCGATCCTGGTATCGGCAAGTCCACCCTGTTGCTACAAGCAACGGCCGCTCTAGCCAGCAATGGTGTCACTTGTGCCTACGTTACCGGGGAAGAAGCAATTGCCCAGGTTCGCTTACGCGCCAACCGCCTCGGCCTATTGGACGCTCCACTCTATCTGGCTGCGGCGACGAGCGTTCGCGATATTGTGGCTACTTTGGACATCGTCGATTCGCCGCAGGTCGTCGTGATCGATTCGATCCAGACGATGTTCGTCGATTCGCTGGACTCGGCACCTGGCACCGTTGCACAGGTCCGCAGCTCCGCCCAGGAATTGATCCGAATTGCAAAAAACCGGGGGCTGACCGTGATTCTCGTCGGTCACGTGACCAAGGACGGCCAAATCGCCGGACCACGCGTCCTCGAGCATATGGTCGACACGGTTTTGTACTTTGAAGGAGAACGCGGCCATCAATTCAGGATTTTAAGAACTGTAAAAAACCGCTTCGGCCCGACCGACGAAATCGGCGTCTTTGACATGACCGATCATGGTCTGCGCGAAGTCCCCAATCCGTCAGCCCTGTTTCTTGGGGACCGCGACGCAAGCATCAGTGGTACTTCAGTGTTTGCTGGAATCGAAGGAACGCGTCCGCTGCTGGTCGAGATACAGGCATTAACGGCACCCACGGCGTTGGGAACGGCGCGGCGGGCGGTCATTGGGTGGGACGCAGGACGACTCGCCATGGTGCTCGCTGTACTCGAAACCCGATGTGGTTTGAGCCTGGCTGGCCAGGACGTATTTCTCAATATCGCGGGAGGTCTGAAGATTCGCGAACCGGCGGCTGATTTGGCCGTCGCAGCCGCGCTGATCTCATCAATCACCAACGTATCGGTCCCGATGCGGACCGCGGTGTTTGGCGAAATTGGCTTGTCCGGAGAAATTCGGCCTGTGGGTCAATCCGATATTCGCATCAAGGAGGCGAGCAAGCTCGGGTTCCATCGGGTGATAGCCCCCAAAGGCAACGCCGCCGCCAGCCCCGAAACCTCCTTGACCGAGATTGCCCGCCTAGAAGACCTTCTGGCTTTACTTGCCGATCGGGGCAATTCGCGCATTACATCGGTATCCTAACCCGTGCTCGACTCCCTCCCATTTTCAATCGCCGACATCGTCATTGTTGGCATTATCGCGCTTGCTGGTTTGCTTGCGTTCATGTGGGGCTTCGTGAGGGTGGTGCTTGTCATCGTCGCGTGGGTCGGTGCGGTACTGGTTTCGATATTCCTGTTTCCCGAAGTTCGGCCCTTCTTACGCGAAATTATTCCGATAATCTGGGCCGCCGATGCGATTACCGGCGTTGGCATATTTGTCGTATCGCTGGTCCTCTTCTCGATCATTGCCGATATGATCGCTGACGCGGTGCGCGGGACGCGGGTCGGCTTTATCGACCGTGCGCTAGGGTTCGTACTTGGTGTTGGAATCGGCGCGGTGCTCGTTTGCGCGGCCTATCTTGGTCTCAACTGGCTCGTGGAAACCGAAGAACAACCTGAGTGGTTGCGGACCGCCCGCCTGCTCCCCATCGTCGACTATGGCGCCGGCTGGCTGATGAAGGTTGTCCCGTCCGAAACCCGCAATGCCGGCTCGGCCAAGGCCAACGAACTCGGACAATCGATCCAAGACGCAGCCCAAGCCGGCCGCGCCGTGCAGCGGCTCAACGACGCTGCGAAAGAGGCCGGTGTTGACATTAACAAAGGGTACGGGACTCGCGAACGCGGTGCATTGAATCAACTACTAGGAACCAAAGATAAATAATGAAATTGCCTTCCATTCTGCCTGTCGGACCGCAGCCAAACTCTCCCGTCGGCGATGATCGCTTTCACGATGAGTGTGGCGTGTACGGTGTCTTTGGTCATGAAGACGCCGCCGCGCATACTGTTCTTGGCCTCCACGCACTCCAACATCGGGGCCAGGAAGCGGCGGGTATCGTCTCGTACGACAGTGGACAGTTCCATTCAGAGCGCTTCCTTGGCGAGGTTGCCGAGAACTTCAGTGCACAAGACGTCATCGATCGACTTCATGGTTCAGTCGCGATCGGCCATAACCGTTATTCGACGGCCGGAGAAACGGTTCTTCGCAATGTGCAGCCGTTGTTTGCCGAATTCGCGTTCGGTGGTCTTGCGGTCGCCCACAACGGCAACCTGACGAACGGGGTTGGCTTGAGGCGGCGCCTGGTCCGCAACGGCTCCATATTTCAGTCGACGACCGACACAGAAGTTCTCATCCACCTCATTGCAATGAGTCCGCTCACCGACGTGATCGATCGCCTAGTCGATGCCTTGCGACAAGCTGTCGGGGCCTATTCTTTGGTTGCGTTGACTAAAGATATCCTCATCGGCGTACGCGACCCGCTGGGTGTGCGCCCATTGGTTCTCGGCCAACTTGGCGAGGCGATGATCCTGGCGTCGGAGACCTGCGCGCTCGATATTATCGGTGCCGAGTTCGTCCGCGACATCAGTCCCGGTGAACTTGTGGTTATCGATGACAGCGGCGTGCGGAGCATGTTCCCCTTCCCCAAATCGCCTGAGCGATTCTGCGTTTTTGAATATATCTACTTCGCGCGACCCGACAGCGTCATCGAAGGAGCCAACGTCTACGAAGCGCGCAAGCGCATCGGTGCAGAGCTCGCGCGCGAGAACGGCGTCGACGCTGACGTTGTCATCCCGGTCCCTGATTCGGGAACGCCGGCTGCCATGGGATACGCATCGGAGACCGGTATCCCATTCGAACTTGGCATCATCCGCAATCACTACGTTGGCCGCACGTTTATTGAACCCAGCGCCTCAATCCGCCACCTCGGAGTCAAGCTCAAGCACAACGCGAATCGGTATAAAATTGCCAACAAACGAGTCATTCTGGTGGACGACAGCATCGTTCGGGGCACAACGTCGACCAAGATCGTCGACATGGTGCGACAGGCCGGAGCAACCGAGGTCCACATGCGGATTGCCAGCCCGCCAACGGCTCACTCCTGCTTTTACGGCGTCGATACACCAGAGCAAAGCGAACTTTTGGCAGCATGTAACGATGTCGACGCCATGCGCAAAATGATCGGCGTCGACAGTCTGGCCTTTATCTCTATCGACGGGCTCTATCGGGCGATGGGTCACACGGCAGGTCGCAACGATGCCCTGCCCCAGTATTGCGATGCCTGCTTCACCGGGGATTACCCGATTCCCTTGACCGACCGAGAAGATGGTGAAGCACCCCAGCAACTGTCGTTGCTCGCTGAATCCACCTAATCGCAAACCCTAGGGTCAACATATGAGCCGACTCCTTGACGGCCGAATTGCAGTAGTCACCGGAGCATCGAGGGGGATTGGCGCTGCCGTTGCGGAGCGTTTCGCCGCGGAGGGCGCCGACTTAGTCCTTGTCGCACGCACCGTTGGCGGTCTCGAGGAAGTCGACGATAGAATCCGCGCGCACGGTCAAAACGCCACATTGGTGCCGCTGGATCTCGCAGATGGCGCAGGCATCGACAGGCTGGGCGGCGCGATTGCCGAACGTTATGGCCGCCTCGATATCCTGGTCGGCAATGCCGGTGAGCTCGGGCGTTTGGGGCCGATCGCACAATTCTCACCGGACGAGTGGCAACCGGTCATCGATATCAACCTTACCGCGAATTGGCGTTTGATCCGGTCGTTCGATCCGCTGCTCCGTGCGTCGGACGCGGGACGGGCGATTTTCGTCACCTCCGGCATCGCACGCTCACCGATTGCTTATTGGGGAGCGTACGCCGTAAGCAAGGCAGCGCTGGAAATGCTTGTCAGGGTCTACGCAGCCGAGATTGCGAAAACGAATATCAGGGTCAACCTGTTGGACCCCGGAGTCGTAAGGACACGAATGCGTGCACAGGCGTTTCCCGGTGAGGAACCGGAAAGCCATCCCGAACCTGCCAGCGTTGCCGAGCGTTTCGTGGAATTGGCGACCGCCAGCTATTCCGGGAACGGTGAGGTCGTGACGATATAGCTCATAGACTAAGCGTCATTTGGGACTACGCGTCATTTGGCGTAGGGGTTCTTACCCTTGCGAAGAAAGATCCTGATTGGCACCGCAGGTATCTTGAAACGCTTCCTGAAATCGTTTTCGAGATAACGGATGTAGCTATCAGGCAAAGACTCGGGGCGGCTAACGAACACGACGAATGTTGGCGGCCGGGCCTTGGCCTGGGTAACATATTTCAAGCGAATCCGCCGCCCGCGCACCAATGGCGGTGGGTGTCGGCTTTCTACCTCGGCGATCCACTGGTTAAGCGGCGAAGTACCTATTCGGGTATTCCAGAGTTGGTAGACAAACTTGGTTGCCGGCAACAGTTTTTCGACGCCTGCGCCCGAGAGCGCGGACAGCGTTATAAGCTTGATGCCTTTGATTTGGGGGAGTGATCGCTGTAATCGATCTGCGATCACTTTTAGCCGCGCCTCGGCATTTTCAACGAGGTCCCATTTATTGACCACCACGACAAGCGCACGACCCTCTTGGGTGATGCGACGTGCGATCGTCAGATCCTGTTTTTCAAAACCCTGTTCCGCATCAATGACCAACAGCACGACTTCGGCAAAACCCAATGAACGAAGCGAATCGGCTGTGGAAAGTTTTTCTAAATGCTCACTAATGCGAGCCCTGCGCCGAAGGCCTGCGGTGTCAACCAAGCGCAGCCGTTGTCCATCGACCACCCATTCAATTGCGATCGAATCGCGCGTAATGCCTGGCTCAGGGCCAGTAAGCATTCGCTCATCGCCAATCAGCTTATTCACCAATGTGGACTTGCCAACGTTGGGACGACCGACAATTGCGAGATTAATGATGGGGTCGTCAATTTCGGCCCCAGGCTCAGCCCGATCCTCGGTCGCGTCGTCAAAAAGGTGGGCGGACTTTGTCGTAATGGCTTCGTAAAGCAGCTCGAGCCCCTCGCCGTGTTCGGCCGAAATAGCTATGGGTTCATCAAGACCCAGCGAATAACTCTCCAACAACCCGCTCTCACCACCGCGGCCTTCGCACTTGTTCGCAACGAGGATCAAGGGCGTTGCCTGCTTTCTCAGAAGGTTGGCAAACTGCTTGTCGAGCGGCGATACGCCAGCGCGAGCATCGATTAACAACAGAGCAATATCCGCGTCTACGACGGCCTTCTGGGTTTGGACGCGCATGCGGCCTTCTAGTGTCGACGCCGAAGCGTTCTCGAAGCCGGCTGTGTCCCACACGCGAAACTGCAACGGGCCTAGCCTGGCGTCACCCTCGCGTCGGTCACGGGTAACCCCAGGCGATTCATCGACTATTGCCGCTCGACGACCAACAAGTCGGTTGAACAGCGTCGACTTGCCGACATTGGGCCGACCAACAATCGCCACGTTTAGCGACACATTTTCCTCCCGGCGTAGCCTAGCGGATGGCAAAGAGCTCTGCGGAGTCGGTCAAGATGTACAAACTTCGGTCCGCGATAATGGGCGCGATGAAGGCCCCCTCGGGGAGCCGAATTGTGCCAAGAACCTCGCCCGTGTAGGGGGAGACAGCGAGTGCATGCCCATGCGACGACACAATCACCAACCGATCACTCGCGAGCACGGGCCCATTCCATTGGATGGGCTCCTCGCGGGTATTGTCGTTCTTGTAGCGCTGGAGTGGCAACACCCACCGAATTCGGCCGTCGCGGCGCCACAGACAAACCAGCTCCGCGTCGTTCGTCACCAGATAGATAAATTCGCCCGCCACCCACGGTGTCTGGGTTCCGCCAAGAACCTGATCCCAGGTTCGAGCGCCGGTGCGAAGATTGATCGCCGCCATGCGACCCGCGTTACTGATGGCATAAACCTGATCACCTGCGATAACCGGGCCGCCACTAATGTTACTGAACGTGGTCAGCGAGGCGGCCGCGCCGGTTCGCGTAAGGAGATCTGACCAAACCACCCGACCGTTGTCGGTCCGCAGGGCATAAATTTCGCCGGACGAATAGGGCGCAATGACAATGCCGCCTGAGACGGCCGCGTTCGCCGCCCCCATCAAGCCTGAGTTTTCTGGTAGCCCCTCGTGCTGCCACAAACGATGGCCGTCGTCGCTCGATAGCGCATAAAGCTTGTTCTCCATGTTGATCGCAAACACCCGGCCATCACTTATCGTTGGCGGGGCGCGGAACGGGACGCCGAGATTCACGCGCCATAACAGCCGCCCGTTTTCAGCGATAAGCGCTACCACTTCGCCGAATCCTGTGGTGATGTAGAGGACACCCTGATCGTAGGCGAGACCGCCGCCAATCGCGCCGTAATCCTCCTCCTTCGGCCTTAACGCAGCTCGCCAGACCGGACGCCCGGTCGCACTCTCAACCGCAGCAACATTGGCGTGGGAATCGATCGTGAACACACGCTCGGCCGTGGCAACCGGCGCCGTCAACAAACGGCGATACTCCTCCGAGCCTCTTCCTACTGATCGTCGCCACGCGACTTGCGGAGCATCCGCCATTTCCAAATGTTGCATCGCATGGCTTGGAACCCCACCAGCCTGGGGCCAAGCGGCGTTAACGCGCGGTCGCGGGAGTCGAATCTCAACGTCTTGGATCAGCGGGTCAGGAATAAGCTCGCTTTGCAGCGAAAGAACTGAGATCCGCTCTCCCGGGAGCAGTGGCGCTTCCGGCTCGAAGATCAACCATTCAGGGATAAGGTCGCACGCGCCCAGGAGTAACGTTGTAAAGACGACGAGTATTCGAAACGAAGATTGGGGGTTCGACAACATTGGAAGAGGATCGCCTTATCCGTACTCAGCCGTTCGTGCCGAGCACCGCAAGCATTTCGGCCGCGCGAGCTCGAATCCCCTGCGGAGCGCCGTCATCGTCGACGAGCTTTTTGTAGGTTGTTCTGGCTTCGTCAACTTTGCCCGCTTGTAGATCGACCAACGCACGCATCTCGCGAGCGACGAAGCGCCATGGATTGTTATCTGCAACGAGGGTCACGAACCGGGGGTACAAATCGTTGGGCGCAGCAGTATCTATTAGAAGCATCGCCGCTCTAAGACTGGCCAAATTACGAAATACCGCTGGCACGCCAGTATCGGCGGCGAGCCGATCGTAGAGCTCGACCGCCACCGCCGGATTGCTATCCGCTGCAGCTCCGGCCTGTTGCAGTCGTGCTAATACGCTGTAGCCCGAGCGCGTCGATACTGCGAGATCCCCGAAAGCCTCCGCGGCCGCGCTGGCGTCGCCAATGCCCCACAGCCGCAAGGCCGCCGTGTAGTGGATACTTTCGGCTTCGCGCTCCGAGCGCTGATATTCCTGCCACCCAATGAAGCCTGCGGTGAGCACAACAATGGCCGCGGCGCCGGCAATGGCGTACGGCCCGTACCTTTTCCACAGACCAAGGTATTGGTCTTGACGGACTTCCTCGTCGACTTCTCTAAATATTTCGCTCACGGTCCACCCCGGCGCCTTTGAAGGCGCGCCAAGATAACGGCCCGAGCGCTGTGCCGCAACGCATGGAGTTGCCAGACCTCTCAAAAGCTCGACGTGTGATGACGTGGTACGTTAGTAAGTGATCTGTATTGATCTGCGCGGCTTTGCAAGTAACACCGATAGGAAAGGAGATAACTCGTGGCATTCGACGACCTTCCCCCGCTTCGCGAGATCCCAGGTCTTGGAAAAATGCGGCCCGAGGCTCCGAAACACAACAGTTATGTTCTCGAAGAATCACGCAAGGTAGCAGAAACCACCCGCACAGACCTGGATGTACCCTACGGCGACGACTATTGGCACAAAGTTGATTTTTATCTGCCCGACGACAGTAGCGCCCGGGATCTGCCCATCTTTTGTATGTTTCATGGGGGCGGTTTTGTCCGCGGTTATAAGGAGTGGATGGGCTTTCAGGCACCGGTGATCACCAGCCTACCAGCGATATATGTCTCGGTATCATACCGTCTGGCACCGGAAGCCAGAGTCCCTGAGATCACCGACGATTGCCTGCGGGCGATCAAGCTGGTGTACGACCGCGCCGGCGACTATGGCGGCGATCCCAACCGCATTTTCATCGGCGGCCACTCGGCCGGAGCCATTCTCGTTGCTCAGATCGCGCTGTGGCGCGATGGCCTCGCCCGGCACGGCCTCCCGGCTGACGTCATCAAAGGCTGTTTCCCCGTCGCCGGCGTTTACAACCTGGACCCCGCATGGCTGCCTTCAGATACCGTACTAGCGACGATATTTCCGGATTTGTTCGACAACGTCGCCGACGCTAAAACCTATAGCCCAATCAACCACGTCGCCGGTAACACGACGCCGTTCCTTATCAGCTGGGGTGACGCGGACACCCAATACGTTTTGGATTCCTCTGAAGATCTGATTGCGGCATTAGCCGATCAGCTCGGCCCGGTCGAGCGCCAAGTTTGGCCCGGTTATAACCATTTCGACGCGCATCGCACGCTGGAGAATATCGATGACCCCTGGGTGGTCACGCTGCGAGATTGGATGAGCAGTCCGGCAAAAAGCGCGGCCAAAAGTGCAACGGCCGAGTAGAAGCCCGCGCGATCAGCACGGGCTCCAACAACTCGGCGACGCGAGAACTACGTGACGATCTGGTAGAAGATTACGAGTTGCGCGATCCAGCCGATCGTGAACGCAGCAGTCCTCGCGAAGGGCGTTCCCGCGTAAAACAGGATGGCGTGCGCAAGACGGATCCAGAAATATACGGCCGCGGCGATCGCGGTAACACCGTCTGCTTCACCGGTAATGTGAGCCACTAGGACGAGCGCCACAAAGACAGGCAGGTTCTCAACGGCGTTGAGATGCGCTCGATTAGCCCGCCGAACGTGAGCTGGAAGTTCCGGCTCGGGTAGCTCCTTGTAGTCGGAGGCCGTGTTCGCACCAACAGCGCGCACACGCATCACAATGAAAGAAATCCATAGAAGCGCGCTGAGCAGTGCCGTGAGCGCAAGCTAGTATAGGTCAGTCGTCATGTTACTTATTCCTCCGCAACCGAAGGGCGATCAATACCACGAATTAGCCGTCGTTCCGAGCGGTTACAGTTTCCTGAGGCGCCCGGCTCTACATTGCGCCGGGCGTTATTTGCCGCGCAGTTTGAAGTTTGCGACGTGGTCGGGCAGTGCGACGCCGTCGAGATTGCGGGGGTCGGCGATCGGCTCGAGTAATGTTGTTTCAGTTGGCACGATGCCAGCCCAGATTGGCAACGCGTAATCTTCGTCATCGTCTATCGGGTGGCCGCTACGCACT
>CAUZWH010000053.1:0-11535 GCA_963583675.1 Alphaproteobacteria bacterium | reverse complement strand
TCCCGGCGGGCCAGGCGCGATCGCGACCAAAGCTGAAATATGGTCCCCGCAAGTCTCCAGCAAACGCCAGCCATAGGGGCCTGACATCGAGTGGGTCAGCAGGACAATCGGCTTAGTAAGCCTGTTGAAAAATGCAGCGAGTAACTGGCAGATCGTATCGCCGGTTAACCGAGTGAACGGCACCGCGCCGCTACGGCCGGTGCCCGGCCAGTCGACTACCGACACCGGATAACCGCACCGCGCAAAGAATTGCGCCCAGCCCGGGCGGCCGTCAGGCGTGTGGAGGTAGCAGGCCCCGCTATGCGAGCCGCCGTGCAGCAGCACTAGATGAGGCTTATCCGTCGGCTCGACCGTCTGCACCTGATCGACATAAATCGCCGGCACTGTGGGCGAAAACGACGAAGTTCGCTTGATCTGTTGCGCATCAAACATCGGAACCGAAGCTTCCGGCGGTCGTACGGCCATCAAATCCCTATTGCTCCTCACACCTTGAGCAAACGTTCGCCCTCTAAGGCAAAATTGCTGATGCCGAGGGGTTCGTGAAAATACCTAAGATAAGCGGGTTGGCTGTCGTGCCCTTTGTCACGCTCGGTACGAAGCTTTTGTCGCGCGGTATCGGTCGCTGGTTCGTCGACGTCCCATTGCCGCACATCCTTCGAATTCGTCCGGACCACCACACCGTAGACGTCGCGCGCGTAGTCAGCGCTTATGCGTTCCTCGCGGACGTCATCGAGCACCGCGGGAGGGTCTCGCAAAAGGGGGTCGCCATAGCCGCCACCGCCGGCCGAGATGTGGCAGAACACGTCGTTGGTTTTCAGTTTGACCGCTTCCATCGGCATCACCGGCAGGATGCGCTGGTCGTCACCGGGATTGATGATGTTCCACGACGGCGTGCCGGGCGAACCGTCGTCCAGTCCGTAGGGGAGGTACATCCGCCGATCCGAGCGCATGACCAAACGCGCCTCGTCGCCGAGCAGGCGATATTCGCGCACGAAGGCGAGGCCGCCACGGTGCTTGCCGGGTCCGCCGGAGTTCTGCAGCACCCCGTAGCGCGTCACCTCGATCGGATAGAGTGCCTCGATCATCTCGACCGGTTGGTTGGTGAGGTTGCCGCCGGGGTTGGGAATACCATGCACGCCGTCGCGATCGGGCAGGGCGCCCCAGGCCCCGGCCAGCGTTTCGCTACAAATATACGGTCGACCCTCGTGGTAGCCGCCGATCACCGGAAACGAAACCCCGCCTTCACCCCCCGCTGGGATCCGATCCGGCACAATTTGGGCAAAGGCGCCAAACAATACATCGAGCGCCCGCCAGCCGATAATTGCCCGCGCCGCGCAAGCCGCCGGCAGCCGCGGGTTGACGATCGTACCCTTGGGCGCGATCACCTCGATCGGCCGCATAAAGCCCTCGAAATTGGGGATGTCCTGCTCGGCCAAGCACTTAAGCACGACGTAGCAGGCCGCTTTGGTGAAGGGGATCGGGCAATTGATGGCGGCTGGGACCTCGCCCGCACTTCCGGTCCAGTCGATGGTGACCCCGTCGCCGGCGATGGTCACGGTCACTTTCAGCGCGATCGGGACCGGATCCTCACCGAAGCCATCGAGATAGTCGGTGAACGACCAGGTGCCGTCGGGCAGGGCAGCAATCTCAGACCGCATGAGTGCTTCCGAGTGGTCGTGCATCTCTTCGAGCAACTGCCGGAAAGTCTCCACGCCATATTTCTCGATCAGCTTGAGATAGCCGTGTTCGGCGGTGCGGCAGGCCGCGATCTGAGCCCGCATATCACCCTCGACCTTGTCGGGCAGGCGGGTGTTCTTGGCAAGTATCTTGAAGAAGGAGTCGTTGGGCGCGCCGCGATCGAACAGCTTGATGATCGGGATCCGCAGGCCCTCTTGGTAGATCTCGGTCGAGAACACCGCGTTTGATCCGGGCGCGGCGCCGCCGAGGTCGATTTGGTGGACCAACGTTGTGGCAAACCCTTCGATCTCGTCGCCGTGGAACACCGGCTTGACGATATAGACGTCGGGCAGGTGCATACCGCCGCCACCATAGGGATCGTTCCAGACGAACATATCGTCGGGATTTATGTCGCCCTGATAGTCCGCCATCATCTGCTGCATGGCATCGGGGAAGGAGCCCAGATGCAGGGCCATGGTCAGGCCGCTGGCGATCATCCGGCCATTGCGGTCGCACAGGCCGGTCGAGAAGTCGCCGGAGTCGCGCACGATCGGGGAATAGGCCGTGCGCATGATGACCAGCGCCATCTCGTCGCCGATCGAACTCAACGCGTTGCGGACAACTTCTTTGGTAATGGGATCGATATTGGCTGCCATATGACTTGTCCGAACGTCTGGGTTAAGTCCTTTTGGAAAACACTATTCGAACTGCAGTTCGATATTGCCGCGCTCGTCCACGCGTGCGCGCCAGCCCGGCGGCACCACGCAGGTCGCATCATATTCCTCGATGATCAACGGGCCCAGGCGGGCACCCTCCAGCAATTGGCGCCGGGTTACAACCGGGGTCTCCAATTGGCCGGCCGCCGGTCCGAAATAGGCGAGACGCGCGGCTGGCGCAGCCACCTCGTCATCATTCTTGCGGGTGAGTCCGGCCAGCATCTCATAGGATTCGATGCCCTCAACCGGAATTTGTCCGGTCACCCGCAGCGCCACGCTCTCGACCGATTCGGCACCCGCTTCGTGGCCGTAGGTGCGCTGGTGCTCGTCGGAGAAGGATTGCGCCAGCTTGGCGAGATCGGCTTCGAACGGGACCGATAGTTCGTGGGCCTGCTCGGTATAACGAAGGTCGATTGACCGGCTGATGGTCGCCTCGCCTGCGCCATAGCCTTCGCCTGCCATAACGCGCTCGACGCTGTCTTCGAGTTCGGCATAGATCGCGTTGAGTTCATCGATATTGAGATCGTTGAGGCGCCTGAGCAGGGCCCGAGTTACCTCGTGCTCGATGTTAGACAACAGCAGGCCGAACGCACTGAATACACCCGGATTAAGCGGCACGACGACCTGCGTCATCTCAAGCTGCGCCGCGATTTCCGTCGCCACCACGGGGCCGTTGCCGCCGAAAGCGAACAACGCGAAATCGCGGGGATCGCGACCGCGATAGGTCGACACCGCCTTGACCGCACGCACCATCGTGCCGCCCGCCACTTGGTAAATGCCGTAGGCCGTGTCGAGCAGATCTTTATCGAGCGGTTCGGCGACCTGGTCGGTCAGCGCCTGACGCGCTCGCTCTGCGTTGAGTTTGAGTCCGCCGCCTACCAAATAGTCAGGGTTGAGGTAGCCGAGCACGATCATCGCGTCCGTGAAGGTCGGTGCGGTGCCGCCCTGATCGTAGGCGACCGGTCCCGGCATCGCACCGGCGCTTTCCGGTCCTACGTGCAACAGGCCGCCTTTGTCGATCGTCACCAGGCTGCCGCCGCCGGCGCCGATCTCCGACAGGTCGACCACCGGTAGTTTCAGCGCGTACCCGCCGCCGGTGATCAACTTGCTCGACAGGTTGATGCCGGCGCCAACTTCATAGTCGCCCGTCGTCGTCACGTTGCCGTTTTCGACGATCGATGCCTTGGCGGTGGTACCGCCCATATCCAGGGTTATTGAATCCACCCCGCCCCCGAGACCGGTAACCCGCGCCGCGCCGATCACGCCGGCGGCCGGGCCGGATTCGACCAGATAAGCCGGTTTATCGATGGCCGCCGCCACCGTCATGATTGCGCCGTCCGACTTCATCACCTGGAGCGGCGCGGTAACGCCGATGCTTTGCACGTGCGTCACCAGGGATTCGAAATAGCGCCTGAGCGCCGGCCCCAAATAGGCGTTGATCACGGTCGTACTGGTACGTTCGTATTCGCGCAACTCGGGCAGGATATCGCTTGAACAGGTGATGTAGATGCCGGATCCCAAGGCGTCGCGCACCATCGTCGCGATGCGCTGCTCATGGATCGGGTTGGCGTAGGAATGCAGCAGGCTGATCGCCACGGCTTCGACGTTCTCGTGTTTGATACGCTCCAACGCCGTCAGAACGCTGGCTTCGTCGAGCGCTATCCATATAGCCCCGCGCGGGCCCATGCGTTCGTCGACCTCCAAACGGCGCCGGCGCGGTACCAACGGCTCGGGCTTGGGATAATTGAGCGTGTACATCTCGGGGATCCTTAAGCGCCGCATATCGAGCACGTCGCGGAACCCGCGGGTCGTGATCAGCGCGGTCGATGCGCCCTTGCCTTCGAGGATGGTGTTGGTGGCCACCGTCGTTGCATGCACCAGTCGCTCGACCGCCCCGGCGTCGATGCCACGATCGTCCAACGCCGCCTTGAGCCCGGCCACCACGCCACGGCCATAATCGTCGGGCGTCGAAAGCACCTTCTTGGTGTGCATGGCCCCATCGCTGCCGACCAGAATCAGATCGGTGAAGGTGCCGCCAATATCGATGCCGACGCGGTAGTTCGAGCCGCTGGATGTCAAAGCGTTACGCGTCCTTTAGTTTTCACAGAATTCCTGCACTTCTATTTTCTTCCCCTCACCCAACCCTCTCCCCCAGGGAGAGGGCTTTTGATGTGCGCACGATAGCTCCCTCTCCCTTGGGGGTTCGAGGTGGGACCGTGGCGCCAGTGGCGCCGCGTAAGCCCGCGCGACGTGGGGCTGGGGTGAGGGAAAATAAGTTCTCATCGTACTCTTACTCATAACTCACTGTTCCGAGATGTTATCCGTCAAACGTCGAACCCATTGGGGATTTTCTTGTGAAAATCTGTCTCGCATTGGAACACGTGGCCGAAATTCAACAGCGTGCCCTCGGCAAACGGCCGCCCCACCAGCTGGAAACCCATGGGGAGACCTTCGCCTGAGAATCCGCACGGGACCGCCAGCGCCGGCAAGCCTAGATAGTTGATCGCGCGCATGAAATAGCCGGGTTCCAGCGGGGTCGCAATCGGCGGTGTCCCTGCCACTACGTCGGCCAGGCGCGGCGCGACGTCGGGCACTGAAGGTAACAGCAGGATTTCTGCGTTTGCGTAGACCTCATTGACGAAGCTTCGCGTTCGGTTGGCGCGTGCATTGACCGCTTCGATGTACGCCGCGGCCGGGTAGGCGAACCCTTGCAGCAGTCGTTCGCGGATCTGCGGTTCCATATCGTCGCCATGCGTGCGCAAGGCGCGGGCATGCGTTGCTGCCGCTTCGCTGGCGAATACCAACGCGGCCAGTGCCGAGAGAGGTTCGAAGTCGACAAGGTCGATCTCGATGAGGCTTGCACCGAGCGCGGCGTATGTCTGCGCTGCCGCCTGATAGGCGGCGCGCAGGTCTGGCGGCAGCTTGCCAAGCAGGGCATCGCCCACCACCCCAATCGTCTTACCGGCAATGGGGGCTTCGAGTTGGCTGCCGTAATCGGCCACCGGGTGATGGCTGCTCCACGGGTCCGCCGCGTCCGGGCCGGCCAGCAATCCGAGCAGCACTGCGCAGTCGGCGACGGTGCGCGCCATCGGGCCCGGCGCATCGACGGTCCGACTTGAGCCCAGCATGCGGTGGCGGCTGAGCCGGCCATGTGTCGGCAACAGCCCGACCACACCCGACATCGCCGCCGGAAAGCGAATCGATCCGCCGCTGTCGGAGCCGATTGATCCGAATATTAGTCGTGCCGCTAACGCCGCGGCCGATCCGCCCGACGAGGCACCGGCGATACGGTCGACGTCCCACGGGTTGTGCGGCGGCCCCAGCAATCGATTGAAGCCCCAAATATGGAATGCGAATTCAGACATATTGAGCGTGCCGAGATCGAGCGCGCCAGCGGCATCGAGGCGAGTCAGGCAGGTCGCCGTCTTGGTCGATCTAACGCCATTGCGGGTTTTTGAGCCGCAGGTCGAGATCTGGCCATCGCGTTCAAATTGATCCTTGTGCGCCAGCGGCACACCGTGGAGCGGTCCTCGGACCGTCCCGGCGGCCAAATCAGCGTCGGCCTTCTCGGCCGCCGTCAATGCCGCGTCGCCGTCGATCCTGATGAACGCCTTGAGTTGCGGATCGTGTGCGGCAATGCGCCCCAGGCAGACTTCGGTCAATTCGCGTGACGAGACCTGCTTGGTGCGGATCGCCGCGGCTGCTTCGACCAGGGTCCACGCCGACGGTTCACTCATTTTTATTGGCTCGGTTTGCAGGGCTTGCCAATTCCCGTAGCACCGCGTCGAACGCCTCGCTGGGAACGCCGCCCGGGTGGGCTTTCAATATCGCTGTCGATGCACTGAGCATACGTTCGGCCGCCGTTCCTATTCGTGTGGCTTCGGCTGCGGACAGTTCGCGCCCGATCGCCTCGCGGACGTTCGCTTGTAATGTTTCTGGGTCCATTCTCGTCTCCAGGCTATAAACGCGGCCGACACAATGTAGGTTTGATGTGGGCTTAAGGTGATGGCGGACGCTGCACTTCTCAATATTCGCGATTGGCCGAACCGACTTTGCTTTGGCGTCGGTGCAGTCGACAGACTACCGCAAATCGCGTCAGAACTCGGTGTCCAACGTGCACTAGTCGTGTGCGGCAAGACCGTTGCTGGTGGACCGATGTTGACTCGTGTGCGCCGTTCGCTCGGCTCGCTGTGTGCCGGGGTGTTCGAAGATGTCGAGCCGCACACCCCGTTGCCGTGTGTCACCCGCGGCACCGATGCCGCTAAACAGCTCGGCGCCGATGTCGTAATCAGTGTCGGTGGCGGCAGCACTATCGATGCCGCCAAGGGCATCGCCATCATGTGTGCCAGCGGCGGCGACCTCGAGCGTTTCGCCATCAAGGGGGCATTGGAGCACGAGCCGCTGGGCTCGCCCGGAATCGTCCACATCGCGATCCCGACCACCGCGGGATCGTCAAGTGAGGTCATGCCCACGGCTGGCATTCTCGATCCCGCCGCCCACAAGAAGCTGCTGTTCTGGGACCATCACCTGGTGCCGCAGGTCGTAATCCTCGATCCCGAAATGGCGGTCTATGCCGGCCCCGAGCTAACCGCGGCCACGGGCATGACCGCGGTCGCGCGCTGCATCGAATCGCTTTATTCGCGCGACCGCCACCCGGTCGCGACCGGCATGGCGTTGCACGGTGCGCGTCTCCTGCGCCGATCCTTGCCGCGCTCGGTGAGTCACCCCGACGATCTCGATGCCCGGGCCGATTGTCAGTTTGGCTCGCTGATGTCGGGTGTCGCCGGGATCAACGCCATGGTCTCTCTGGTACACGCGATTGGTCACGTGGTTGGCGGTCGCCTTGGCCTACAGCACGGCCTCTCGCACGCCATACTGCTGGCGCCGGTCATGCGTACCCTGCTGCCGGCGATCGGTGCGGATCAATTTTTCGTCCTCGAGGCGATGGGCGGCCATGCGAACGGCCAAACCGCCGACCAAGCAGGCGCTGCGGCCGCCGATGCAATGGCCGAACTGGTGGCATCGCTGCCGTTGCCGCAACGCCTCAAAGATGTCGGCGTCGACGAAACCGATCTCGACGACATCGCCGCTGCAACGATGGACGACTACATGATGGGCTTTCTGCCGCGCCCGGTAACCCAGGCCGAAGTCCTGAGCGCTTTGAAGTCGGTCTTCTAGCGCACGTGACCGACGACACCCCCACCATCGCCCACCAACTCGCGAGCTGGGCGCTCGCGGTTGCGCCGGCCGAGGTCCCCGAGCGCCAGCGTGAACTTGCCGCGCTGCGGGTGATCGATACCATCGGCTTGATCTTCGCCGGCTTCCAAACGCCGGCCGCTGCCGCGATGTACGACATGGTCGCGACCCAGGGCGGCCGCGACGAGAGTACCCTGATTGGCGCCACACAACGCGTCCCGGCCACGAGTGCGGCGCTGGCGCACGGCACTTTTGCGCATTGCCGCGATTTCGACGACACCTTCCCGGATTCGGTCGTCCACCCTGGTAGCGTTGTCGTCCCGGTTGCTCTCGCTGTCGGTGAGGCCCGTGAAGCGTCGCTCGACGAGGTGCTCGCCGCCATTGTCGTCGGTTATGAGATTTCCGCCCGGCTTGGCGCAGCGGCCGGGCGGGCGTTCCATGCCCACGGCTTTCATGCCTCGGCAGTAATCGGCCCGCTCGCGGCAGCGGCGACCGCGGCCCGGTTCCTTGGCCTCGATGCCGATCACCTGGCCTCGGCGTTTGGATTGGCCGGCAGCATGTCGGGCGGATTGCTGGAATTTGCTACCGAGGGCACCTGGTCGAAATGGCTTCACACCGGCTGGGCCGCGCAAGGTGGTATCACCGCGGCCAACCTTGCCGGGCGCGGGTTTCGCGGACCCGGCACCGTGATTGAAGGAAAATACGGGCTCTACCGTTCTTTCCTGGGCCACGATGCGCCGGCGCTCGACGGCATTACTGCGGGCCTCGGCGAGACCTGGCACGGCGAGGGCGCGCACTTCAAGTACTACCCCTGCGCGCACGTCATCCAACCCTATATCGACGCCGCCCTTCACTTGAAGTCAGCCCATGCCATTGAAGCAGGCGCCGTCACGGCGGTGACCTGTCACATCGCCGATTGGGCGGTCCCTATCGTGTGCGAACCGCGCGCGCCGAAGATCCTCCCGTCTAATGAAATGGAAGCGATCGCGAGCCTCCCCTATCAGGTGGCCGCGGCGCTCACCGACGGCGCGGTTGGGCTTCACACGATCTCGTTGCGTGCGCTTGAACGCCAGGAGGTCCGCGCCCTTGCTGCCCGTGTTGAGCATCGGGTCGACCCTACGCTCGGCCACGCCTTTGATGGCGCTATCGAGATCACGCTTGCCGACGGCGCGACGCATGTCGCGTCGGCGACCACGGCGCCCCAAAATCGCGACAAAGTGATTGCCAAGTTCCGCGCCAATGCAGGTGCTGCTCTACCGCCGGAGAATCTGGCGCAAATCGAAACTGTTGCCGAGATCGGCGGCGACCTCGACCTCGCCGGGTTATTGGATTGCGTGCGTTAGTGCGCCTCTAGAGTGCCATTGCCTCAAAAAAACTGGGTTGGTATTCTCCGCGCCTTCATGATTTCCCCGGAACGCTATATGGCGCGGTGGAAAGAGTCAGATAGGGAGCGATTAAATGAAACGATTGACATTGCTGGCTGGCCTCATTGCTGTGGCCGGCATGCTCGGCCTCGGTGCCGCCGTGGCCGAAACAACCATGAAAGCGGTGGCTTTCATCCCGATGAACCATCCTGTGATGACTGGTTCAGTTATGTGGACCGACGAGGTCAATGCGGCGCTTAAGGGTGAGCTCGAGATCAACTACGTTGGAGGCCCCGAAATCATCCCGCGTAGAGATCAGAGCGAGGCGGTCATGAACGGTGTTCTTGATATGGCCTTTATCGTCACAGCTGATCTTCAAGACCGTATACCTGAATCCATGGGGCTGGTGCTATCTAGGCTTAACCCGACTCAGGAACGGGAAAGTGGTTTCTTTGATTATATCGACGAATTATTTCAGGAACGTTTGAATACCAAGATGTTAGGCCGCGTCCAGATGTCGCCATTTTACCTTTGGCTCAATAAAGATGCCAAAAACCTTGGAGACCTCAAGGGACTAAAGATGCGCACCTCCTCTCTCTACGATCGTCTGATGCGAAATTTTGGGATGATCCCCGTCAGTATGAATTCACCTGAAGTTCTCACCGCGCTTGATCGTGGGTTGGTAGATGGGTTTGGTTGGCCGACAAGCGGTATCGTGAAGAAGGGTTGGGCAAAGCATGCCAAATACGTCATTTATCTGCCGTTTTTTGAGTGGAGTAATGTTGTCACCACAATGAACTTGGATAAGTGGAATAGTTTGAGTGCTTCTGTACAGAAGACAATAAACGATGTCTCGGTTGCATTTGAACCTAAAATGGTGGCGCACTATCGAGCAGGTATATCAAAGGATTGGAAGGAACTTGAAGCTGCTGGCGTAAAGAAAATTAAATTCTCGGATGCCGAGAACAAGGAGTACACGGATGCCGCCTACAACTTAGAGTGGGCAGCTCTTGAGAAAAAAGTTGGTGCTGGAACAGTGGCAAAGCTTAAGAAGCTGACCGGTAATTAGTCGGCGTTATGTATTTGGCCGGGTCGCTAATAAGGATAGCAACATGCTCGTTAAGCGGCTCGGCCAACTTCTTTACACATTAGAAGACACATTCGCTTGGGGTGCGATTGCACTTCTTGTGGCGATCACTACCGGTGTTTGTCTAGAGGTAGTGATGCGCTACGCTTTTAATAGCCCGATTTTTTTTGTTGTCGAGATGTCAGAGTATGCTCTTCTCTGGATTACATTTCTGGGTGCTGCGTGGACCCTCCGAAATAATGGTCACGTAAGAATAGAAATTTTATTAAATTTCTTAAGTAAAAAATGGCGCCACAGGCTGGGATTAATTTCAAATTTATTTGGGGTAATCGTCAGTTTAGTTTTATTGATATTCGGTATATCTAGGACATGGGATGCTTATGATCGTAGTCTTTTTCACGCGACCATTACGGAATTTCCGACGTGGATAGTAATGATTTTTATCCCCTTAGGATCGATCCCTTTGTTATTTAGATTCGTTCAACGCTTTATAGGACACTGGCGCCAGTCGGAAGAGGACGCCGATGATCTTCAGCCCAATAATGCCTTGGAATAAGGGATTGTATAATTATGGAGTGGTATGAAGTTCTAGCGGCGATCTTTGTTTCTTTAATTGTCCTGCTCGCGGTAGGTGTGCCGGTTGCATTTGCTTTTCTTATCATTAATGTTTTTGGCGTCTTTATATTTTGGAATGGAGTAGCTGGGCTAAATCAGCTCGTGCTCTCAGTAAGTAACTCAATAACTCATTTTACGATATTACCCGTCCCATTATTTATCCTAATGGGTGAGTTAATGTTTCGTTCAGGTATCGCCGCCAAACAGATGGATGTGCTTGATTCCTGGATTGGGCGAATTCCAGGTCGATTAAGCCTTATGGCTGTGGCCGGAGGAACGCTATTTTCCACACTAACTGGGTCAGGAGTTGCTGGAACGGCTATGCTAGGAAAAATCTTACTTCCTGACATGGCAAAGCGTGGCTACAAAAAACCTATGACTATCGGTCCTATCCTCGGCTCCGGTGGGCTTGCCATTATGATTCCCCCTTCAGCTCTAGGGGTTTTAATGGCTTCAATCGGTGATTTTTCGGTAGGTGATTTTTTGGTAGCCATCATTGGCCCTGGGCTATTAATGGCCATTCTATATGCTACTTATATTTTGGTACGGGCTTATCTTCAGCCTGAATTGGCACCCCCCTATGTTACCGATATAAAAGAATCTTTAGGAACTCGGATACTTAATACACTTATATATGTGTTTCCGATTCTAGCAATTATTAGTACAGTAATAGGGTTGATTTTTTTTGGTGTTGCCACGCCGACTGAATCGGCAGCCCTGGGGGCGCTTGCGGCATTTATTCTTGCATTTCTTTACCGTGGATTAACGTGGGAAATTACAAAAGAATCTCTCAAGTCAACTTTGTTGATAACGGTAATGATGTTCATGATACTCACCGGGTCTACAGCATTTTCCCAGATACTTGGATTTACAGGTGCAG
>CAUZWH010000052.1:0-11583 GCA_963583675.1 Alphaproteobacteria bacterium | reverse complement strand
GGCCTGATCGATGGCGCCGATTGCTTCGAGGTAAGCGACGAGGTCGCGCTGCTCGGCAGAACTCAATTTGAGATCGAAAAAGCGATCGAAGTGGGCGACAACGTCTGTGAGCGAGGTGGTCGCGCCATCGTGAAAATAGGGCCCCGTATGAGCGATCCCAAGCAAGGTCGGCGTATCGAAGGTCGCTCCCGTCCCGACGTCGTGCTGTTTGCCGTCAACAAAAGAGCGTTCCGGCCTATGACAGGCCGCGCAGGAAAGTTCCGATCGATTTGCAAACGGCCGCTTGAACAACGCTTCGCCGCGCTTGCTCGCACCCTCGCTAAGTAACTCACCACCCTGAGCAACGCGGGTATTGGGACCAAACTGCAGCCGGTTTTGATAGGCGACCAACGCGTCGAGGAGCCGCGCAGATGGCTGTGTGCCGCCAAATTCATCGACGATTACGTGTTGGGTGAACGCCTGGAGTGTTGGGAAACGTCCCGCGCGGCCATACGGCGCAGTCGCTCGGATACCACGCAGACTGGGGACGTCGCGATGATTGAAAACGCCATCATTGGCCGCCGCATTGAACAGACTGCTGGTGACGTCCAGTCCGCCAGGCCGTGCCGACAGACCATCGATAAGGAGATTGGGGTTGACCGTGCCATTGATGTGGCACGCCTGGCAACTGAGTCCGCTCCGGCGCGCCAATGTCCCGAAAATTTTCTGAGCTTGGAAAGCCGCCTCACCAAGTACCTCCAGATAATGGCGCTCGGGTTCATCCGATATTGGCTCGAGGAACGCCCGCGGCTGCACCAGCGGTATTGGGTCGATCCCGCTGACATCGAGCCAGGCAACACCTGGCGGTGGTGGATCTGCTTGAGCAAGGACGCTGAAGAACGGACCGACGCAGACCACCGCAACAGCGATGAGGACGCGGTGCGAAAACGCTACGGGCACGCCTTGCATCATTGTCCCGCCGAACGTGTGCTTGGTTAGGGACTTGTCTCGGTACCGCCGACGGTCAGCGCGTCGATTTTGATCGTGGGTTGGCCTACGCCCACCGGGACGCCCTGGCCGTCCTTGCCACAGGTGCCGACGCCGGGATCCAGCAACATATCGTTGCCGACCATCGAAACTTTTGTAAGGACGTCTGGTCCGTTACCGATCAGGGTGGCGCCTTTGACGGGAGCGCCCAATTTACCGCCTTCGATGCGGTACGCCTCGGTGCAACTGAATACGAACTTGCCGGATGTGATATCAACCTGGCCGCCGCCGAAATTCACCGCGTAAAGGCCAGTATCGACCGACGCAATGATCTCATCTGGTTCGTGATCGCCGGCCACCATGTAGGTATTGGTCATGCGTGGCATCGGTGTGTGGGCATAGCTCTCGCGGCGCCCGTTGCCGGTCGATCTCGTGTTCATCAGCCGGGCATTGAGCCGGTCCTGCAGGTAGCCAACGAGCTTGCCATCTTCGATCAACACGGTTCGTTCGGTGGGCGTACCCTCGTCGTCGGTAGTAAGCGACCCGCGCCTATCCGACATCGTGCCGTCGTCGATCACGGTGACGCCGGGCGAAGCGATCTGCTCGCCCATGAGCCCCGCGAACGCTGAGGTTTTCTTACGATTGAAGTCTCCTTCGAGACCATGGCCGATGGCCTCGTGGAGCAGGATTCCCGGCCAGCCAGGGCCGAGCACAACGGTGGTTTCGCCGGCCGGAGCGGGGCGTGCGTCGAGATTGACCACCGCCTGGCGCAAGGCTTCGTCGACGTGGGCCTGCCATTGATCCGGTTGAACATAAATGTCGTATGCGGTTCGGCCGCCAACGCCGTGACTGCCGCTTTCCTGGCGATCGCCTTCGCCGACCACAACCGAGACATTGAGACGTACCAGCGGGCGAATATCCGATCGGAATTCTCCGCCCACGCGAACAATCTGAACGACCTGCCAGGAACCGCTTAGCGATGCCGAGACCTGACGCACGCGATTATCGGCGGCCCGCGCGTAGCTATCGATATCGAGCAGCAGCGCGACCTTGGCATCGAAATCCATCTGATTGAGCGGGCTGACATCGGTATAGAGGTGGCGGTTGGTAGCGGTAGGTGCCTCGGCCATGGTGCCGCTATGCCCGCTTTTCACCGACTGCACCGCGGTGGCGGCGCGTTGCATTGCAGCTTCGCTAAGTTCGGAAGCATGGGCGTAGCCGGTGGCTTCGCCCGAGACTGCGCGCAGGCCGAATCCTTGTGCTGTATCAAAACTGGCGCTTTTCAACCGTCCATCATCAAAAACCAAGCTTTCCGACTGGCGGTATTCGAGAAACATCTCGCCATCGTCCATGTCGCCCAGCGCTTGATCGACAATGTTATTGACGCGGTTCCGTTCGATCCCGGTCTCGCCAAAGAAAAGCTCGTCCGGCGAGGGGGCGAGGGTCGCGGCGGAACTTTTGGTCATTGAACTCTCATTAGCGGTGGATGTTCTCAGCGTTGATCGGGGCGACCGACGTCGCTATTCAGAATATGGGCTGATCAATAGACTTTGTCACCTCTGACAACGGCGATGGGACGGCCGATGCCGCGCAATTGACGACAACCGTAGTGACGGACGCGTTGGCCATCGGATCACCTGCGATCAAATGGCCACAGGCGTCGGAAACGAAGGCAGGATAGGCTGTTTACGGCTTGTTCGAGGCAATCGTCGTAGTGTAAGTTCACGACGATTTTACCGCCAATGCGGCTGGTCGCCGGACATTTGATGCGCAACACCCGGCTAACCATCAGTCGGGCGCATACGTTCAGCAGGCGTCATTTAGCAAAAGCTAGATCGGCAGACGACGGGGGTTAGCCGAATACCATGCATCCGATGAAACTCGCAGCCGCCGCAATCACCGCGTTTACAGCGATTCTTGGCGCCAGTGGCGCTTGGGCAAGTCAACCGACGCCCTGGCAGATGACATTTCAACCAGCGGCGACACCGATCATGGAACGCGTCACCGCGTTTAACGAGTTGGTGTTCTGGATCATCTTAGTGATCACACTGTTCGTCCTGGCTTTGCTTCTATTCATCGTTGTCCGGTTTCGAGCCAGCGCTAATCCCGTGCCCTCGAAGACCACCCACAACACCGTGCTTGAAGTCCTATGGACCGTGATCCCGATCGTCATCCTGATTGTGATCGCGATCCCCTCGTTCAAATTGCTGTACTACATCGACGAGGTGCCGGAATCGGAGCTTACGATCAAGGTGGTAGGGCACCAGTGGTACTGGAGTTACGAATATCCCGATCACGAGATCGCGTTCGACTCGAACATGATCCCGGAGGATGAGTTGAAAGCGGGTCAAATTCGGCTGCTTGAGGTCGACAATCGGGTGATGGTCCCGGTCGCCACCAACGTTCGCATAATTATGACGGCCGATGACGTGATTCATGCTTGGTCGGTACCCGCTTTCGGTATCAAATTTGATACCGTCCCAGGTCGGCTGGCGGAAACATGGATTCACGTGAACAAGGAAGGCGTCTATTACGGCCAGTGTTCGGAACTGTGCGGCACTGCCCACAGCAAGATGCCGATTGCCGTCGAAGCCGTGTCAAAAGCAAAGTTTGAAGCGTGGCTTAAAGAAGCCAAGGTGAAATTTGCAACGGCACCGGCCAGCCGTGAGTTCGCATCTGAACAGCCCCTGGTGCCGGTACAGTAGCAAGATCACCGGCGAGTCGCGTTCGATATGTCCAAAAGGATAGATACACATGAGTAGCGAAGCGGAAGCCCACGCTCACGAGGAACATCATCCGACGGGCTGGCGGCGTTATGTCTATTCGACCAATCACAAAGACATTGGCACGATGTACATCATCTTTGCCCTGGTCGCAGGCGTGGTTGGCGGGATCTTCTCGATGGTCATGCGCATGGAACTTTCCGAGCCAGGCCCAGGCATCTTGGGCGGCGACGATCAACTGTTCAACGTGTTCGTCTCTGGGCACGGCCTGATCATGGTGTTTTTCCTGATCATGCCGGCCTTTATCGGCGGCTTCGGCAATTGGTTTATTCCGCTGATGATCGGGGCGCCGGATATGGCCTTTCCGAGGATGAACAACATCAGCTTCTGGGTGTTGATTCCGTCTGCCGTCCTGCTTTACAGCTCACCTTTCTTCGGCGATGGAGCAGGTGCAGGGTGGACCATCTACGCGCCGCTTAGCACCTCCGGGCATCCCGGGCCGGCCATCGATATGGCGATTTTAGCACTGCATTTGGCCGGTGTTTCCTCGATATTAGGCGCAATTAACTTCATCACGACGATCTTCAATATGCGCGCGCCGGGCATGACATTGCACAAGATGCCATTGTTCGTCTGGTCGATCCTCGTAACGACATTCCTGCTGCTGTTGTCGCTGCCGGTTCTGGCTGGCGCCATCACGATGCTGCTGACCGACCGGAATTTTGGTACCGCGTTCTTCGATGCAGCCGGTGGCGGCGATCCGGTCCTCTATCAGCACCTATTCTGGTTCTTCGGCCATCCCGAGGTTTACATCTTGATCCTGCCAGCATTCGGCATCATCAGCATGATTATCCCGACTTTCTCGAAGAAGCCGATTTTTGGCTACCTAAGCATGGCCTACGCCATGGTCGCAATCGGCGGTATCGGCTTCGTCGTCTGGGCTCACCACATGTACACCGCGGGGATGAGTATCGATACGCGGGCATATTTCGTTGCGGCAACAATGGTGATTGCGGTTCCAACTGGCATCAAGATCTTCAGCTGGATTGCGACGATGTGGGGTGGGTCGATCGAGTTTAAGACCCCGATGCTGTGGTCGATGGGGCTGATCTTCCTGTTTACGCTGGGTGGTGTAACCGGGGTGGTGCTTGCCAATGCCGGGGTCGATTACGCGTTACACGATACTTACTACGTCGTTGCGCATTTCCATTATGTCCTCTCGATGGGCGCACTGTTCGGCATTTTCGCCGGTTTCTACTACTGGTTCGGAAAAATGTGCGGTCGCCAGTACAACGAGACATTTGGCAAGATTCACTTCTGGCTGACTTTTGTAGGCGTCAACATCACGTTCTTCCCGCAGCATTTCCTGGGCATGGCCGGTATGCCGCGGCGTGTTGCCGACTACCCAGATGCCTTTGCCGGATGGAACATGGTTTCGTCGCTGGGTGCCTACTTATCGGGGCTCGCTGCCTTGTGGTTTCTGTTCGTTCTGTTTCATACCCTGACGGCGGGCAAGAAATGTGCCGATAATCCGTGGGGAGAGGGTGCGACGTCACTCGAATGGACGGTCCCCTCGCCAGCGCCATTCCACACGTTCGAGCAACTGCCGCATGTGCGCTAGCTGACCGCGTCTGCACGGGGAAGCTTGAAGCGTGTCGAAGGCGACAGTTTTCGCGAGATCGGGTTCGGCCGGGATTTCGGATGAGGGGGCGAGCCCGCTTGATTTTGTAATCCTGCTCAAGCCAAGGGTGGCGGCGCTGGTCGCGTTTACCGGCCTCGTCGGCCTGGTACTTGCGGATGCTGTTATTCACCCGATCCTTGCCGCAACTGCAATTTTTTGTATCGCCGTCGGCGCCGGTGCAGCGGGTGCCATCAACATGTGGTACGAAGCCGACATCGACGCGAGAATGGAACGCACGCGCAATCGTCCGATCCCGGCTGGGCGCATGGATCCGGGGGCGGCACTCGGGTTTGGCGTGTTTACGGCGGTTGCGTCGGTCGTCTTGATCGGGCTGGCGACCAACTGGTTGGCGGCGGCCCTGCTGGCCTTGGCAATCCTGTTCTATGTCTTTGTCTACACGGTTTGGCTCAAGCGACGGACACCGCAGAACATTGTGATCGGCGGTGCTGCCGGGGCGATCCCGCCATTGATCGGTTGGGCGGCCGCAGCCGGTGAGATCCAGCTTTATCCCGTCCTGTTGTTCGCTATCATTTTCATGTGGACGCCACCCCATTTCTGGGCGCTATCGCTCTACAAATCGGGCGATTATGAGCGCGCTGGCGTGCCCATGTTGCCGGTGGTCGTTGGGCTCCAAAGCACCCGCCGGCACATTTTGGGGTACACATTCGTGCTGGTGCCGCTGACGTTGATGCCGGTCATTTTGGGGTATGCCCACGCAGTCTATGGAGTTGGGGCCGGGCTGCTTGGTGTGGGCTTCTTGGCGTTAACGGCGACGCTGTGGCACAGAGGTACCGAAAGCCTAGCGCGCACGGTCTTTGTCTATTCGATTGGCTATCTCTTTTTGTTGTTCGTCCTCCTATTGATCGATCACGCTTGGCGCGTGAGCCTGACATAATATGCCGATCACCGAAGAACACCGCAGGCGACGCGGTCGCAACTTTGCCCTGGCGGGGGCGCTGGTCGGGCTGATCGTCATATTTTACCTGATCACGCTGGCGAGGTTTGGCGCGCAATGACCGGCCATGCCGTTAACAGACGCAATCAAAGCACGGCCCTGGTTTGTGCGGTCGTGGTCGTGGGAATGATCGGCGCATCATTTGCCGCGGTACCACTCTACCGCCTGTTTTGTCAGGTCACCGGCTATGGCGGGACCACTCAGATTTCAAACGCTGCGCCCGGCGCGGTAAGCGATCGGCTTATCAGGGTGCGCTTTAACGCCGATGTCGATCCCGCACTGCCGTGGGACTTCCAGACCCCGCGCGGAGAAGTATCGATCAAGGTTGGGGAAGAGAAGCTGGTGTTCTATCGCGCGACCAACCAATCAGATCAAACGGTCATCGCCACGACCGTGTTCAATGTCACCCCATTCAAAGCCGGGGTTTACTTCAGCAAAGTGCAATGCTTCTGTTTCGAAGAGCAGGTTCTCAAACCCGGCGAAACCATCGAGATGGGGGTTTCGTTTTACATCGACCCCGATATTCTCGAAGATCGAAATCTCGACGACATCAAGACGATCACGCTTTCCTACACCTTGTTTCGCACGCCTGACGAAACCGAAGTTAGCGAAAGTGCGGCACCCGCCAACGCAAAGACCATTAACTAAGGCACGATCGATGCAAATGGAGACGAGCGGTCATGGCTGATTCTCGCACAAGCAACCACGACTATCACATGGTAGAGCCAAGCCCGTGGCCGGCGCTGGGTGCGCTATCCATGGCGGTGGTCGCGATCGGGGCCCTGCTTTACATGCACGACGTGACCGTGTGGTTGATGGTGCTGGGCTTCCTGATGGTGCTCTACACGATGTTCGTGTGGTGGCGCGACGTGGTGAATGAGGCCGAAGGCGGTGATCACACAAGGGTGGTTCAACTCGGCCTGCGTTACGGCATGGTCCTGTTTATCGCCTCCGAGGTGATGTTCTTCGTGGCCTGGTTTTGGGCCTACTACACGTCGTCGCTTTATCCCGCGATTGCCGCGGGTGGTGTGTGGCCGCCAGAGGGAATCGAGACGTTCAAGACATTCGAACTTCCCTTCGTCAATACGCTTATCCTGCTGACCTCGGGCACGACCGTCACCTGGGCCCACCATGCGCTCAGAGAGGGCAACAGGCGGGGCCTCATCATGGGCCTTTGGTTCACAGTCGTCCTCGGTATCGCCTTCACCTGCGTGCAGGCGTTTGAATACTCGCACGCGGCGTTCGGCTTCGATGAGATGCCGATTTATGCCTCGACGTTCTTTCTGGCAACTGGTTTCCATGGAATGCATGTCCTAGTCGGGACGATATTCCTGATCGTGTGCTTGATTCGCGCCTACAAGGGTCATTTCACGCCCGATCATCACTTTGGCTTCGAAGCCGCCGCCTGGTACTGGCACTTTGTCGACGTGGTATGGGTCTTCCTGTTCTGCTCGATCTACTGGTGGGGCGCCTGAGACAGCTGCCTCGGATGATCGCCCCGGCGGCCGGGCTTGCGTGAACGAGGACCCCGACGGTAGCGTCTCAGCCTTCAAAGCGGGTCTGACCTGCCGATGCCCACGCTGCGGCGAGGGTGCTCTGTTCGACGGGTACCTAACCGTTGCTGCGGCGTGTTCCCGGTGCGGGCTCGACTATAGCAACCACGATTCAGGCGATGGCCCGGCGGTTTTCGTCACATTCTTGGTGGGTATCGTGGTGGTGGCGTTGGCGCTCATCGTCGAAGTCGTCTTTTCGCCACCGATCTGGCTCCACCTCATGATCTGGATTACGGTTATCCTTGCCGCGTCGCTCGCCCTGCTACGTCCGTTCAAGGGCGTGCTGGTCGCGCTGCAATACAAGCACCGCGCGGGTGTGGAAACCCACCTGTAGAGCCTGTTACATGAGCACGAGGCGGTTTCAGCCACAATTGTGGACCACGGTTTTTGCGCTGCCGACGCTACTTATGCTGATCGCTCTGGGGCTCTGGCAGCTCGAGCGGCTGGCGTGGAAACTTGACGTGATCGGACAGCGCGAAGCGGCTCTAACCGCGCCGGCGCACGACTTGGGCGCCAATCCCGAGCGTTTGAACCTTAATTTTACAAGGGTGCGAATTGTCGGGCGTTTGCTTCATGAACACGAGATCCATCAAGTTGCACCGCCGCGGCGTGGTCGACTGGGTTATCACATTCTCACGCCGATGATCCGTGACGGCGCGACAGCCCTGGTTCTTGTCGATCGCGGTTGGGTCCCGAGCGATCGCAAGGAAGCCGCCTCGCGACTAGAGGGGTCGACAGACGGACCGGTTGTGATATCGGGAATAGCGCGCCAACCGGGGCGGCCGGGCTGGTTTACGCCAGAAAATGAGCCAGATCGAAATATTTGGTATTGGCGCGATATCCAAGCGATCGAAGCGCAGCGTGGTATCGATTTGTTGCCGATTATCATCGAAGCGGATGGCGCACCCAATCGGGGCGGCTATCCGATCGGTGGCCAGACTCGCATTGAGCTGCCCAACAACCACCTGGGATACGCGATCACCTGGTTCGGCCTGGCGGTGGGTTTGGTGGCTGTCTACATTGCCTTTCATTGGCGCCGAAGGGATCGAACGCAATGAAAGCCTACCGCGAGCTTGAGGGTCGCTTTGCGACGTTGTCGCATATCGGCGGTGCCTTGGCGGTGCTGCATTGGGACAGCGCGACCATGATGCCACCGGGCGGGGCGAATGCCCGCAACGAGCAGATCGCGACGTTAAGTGAGATCGCGCATGTGCGGCTCACCGACCCCAAACTCGCCGACTTATTGGCCCAGGCCGAACTGGAAATTGATACTGGCGATGAATGGCAGCGGGCGAATCTGCGTGAAATGAGACGGAGTTGGGAGCACGCCAATGCGCTCGATGCCGATCTCGTGGTTCGACAGTCGCGAGTTACCTCGGCTTGCGAACTCGCATGGCGGGAGGCGCGCGGCGAAAACGATTTTCCCCGGTTGATACCGCTGCTCGACGAGGTGTTGGTCGTTACCCGCGAGGTCGCGGCCGCAAAAGCGGATGCGTTGGGCTTGTCACCCTACGATGCGCTACTCGATGGCTATGATCCGGGAACCCGGTCGGCCGAGATCGACGTGATCTTCAATGACCTCGAGGAATTTCTACCCCGGTTCAATCAGCAGGTCGCCGCGGCCCAGGCATCTGCCGGGGCACCGCTACGACCTGAGGGGCCGTTTCCTGAGTCGCGCCAACGCGACCTGATCGAACACATCATCGGCGCTCTCGGCTTTAGCCGTCAAAACGGACGCATGGACACGAGTCACCACCCGTTTACCGGTGGGGTACCCGACGACGTCCGGATTACGACTCGCTACAACGAGACCGATTTTACCGAATCAATCATGGGCGCGGTGCATGAGACCGGCCATGCGCTGTATGAGCGCGGTCTGCCACCCGCCTGGCGTCATCAGCCGGTCGGTCAATCGCGCGGTATGACGCTGCACGAAAGCCAATCCCTATTGTTTGAAATGCACGCCGCGCGGAGCCCCGAATTCGTCAGCTTTCTTGCGCCGCTGGTGCGTGACGCGTTGGCGGTTAATGGTCCCGCCTATGATCTTGATAACCTTCAGCGCTTGTATTTGTGGGTTGAGCCCGGCCTCATTCGCGTCGACGCCGATGAGGTGACCTACCCCTCCCACATAATCCACCGTTACCGGCTGGAACGGGCCCTACTTGACGATGATCTAGCCGTGCGGGATCTGCCCGCTGCTTGGAACGACGGTCTGAACCATCTGCTTGGTGTTACACCGCCCGACGACCGCGACGGCTGCATGCAGGACATTCACTGGTTCGGCGGCGATTTCGGCTACTTCCCGACCTACACGCTGGGTGCGCTGGCGGCGGCGCAACTTTTCACCGCGGCAAAGCTGCAGCATCCCGAGATTCCGGCCGCGATCGCATCTGGGGATTTCGCGCCACTGCGGAAGTGGCTGGCGGAAAATGTTCATAGCAGAGGTGCGCTGGTCGATACGCAAACCCTGATGCGCGAAGCGACCGGCTCACCCTTGAGCGCGGATGCGTTCAAACACCATCTCGAAACACGCTACGCGAGTCCGTGAAACTACCATCCCACTAGTACGCTGCACGCTAACGGACGAAATGTTTGCTAAGTGCGAGGCCCTGTTTTTGGTAGGAGGAGCCGATGTCGCGCCCATAGAGGCGATCTGGTTCCTGGGTCAACCGTTCGTAGATAAGCCGGGCGACAATTTGCCCGTGCTCGAGCACGAAGGGGACTTCGTAGGAGCGTACCTCGAGGACGGCGCGGGTGCCCTGTCCGCCCGCCCCGGCGTGGCCAAATCCTGGGTCGAAAAAACCCGCATAGTGGACCCGGAATTCGCCTTGCAGCGGATTGAAGGGGACCATCTCGGCGGCATGATCGGGGGGGATGGTCACCGCTTCCTTCGATACCAGGATGTAGAATGCGTCCGGATCCAGGATTAGCGTACCTTCCCGATTTGCCTCGATCGGATCCCAATAGTCCTGCGCGTCGTAGCATCCGATCTTGTCGACGTCGACCAGGTCGGTGTGCGGCTTGGCCTTAAAGCCGACAAGCTTAGAATCCGAAGTGCCCTTTAGGTCAACGGTGATTGCGAGGCCGCCGGAGATGCGCATTTTCTCGACATCGTCGCTGGCATCGGTCGTATGGACGAGTGGAACTTCTTCGTGAAGCCTGCGAATCCCGGTATCGGAAGCGTGCGGCGATCCCAACCGTACGCGCAATTGCAGTAGCTTCGTGCCCTTACGAACCACCACGCCGAAGGTACGTGGCGAGACCTCGGCGTAGAGCTGCCCCTTGTAGCCCTCAGGGACCTGATCGAACACGACGGCATGGTCGGTGATCAGGCGGGTAAAAATATCGAGACGGCCAGTGGAACTCTTCGGATTGGCAAAGCCAAACATGCGCTTGGTGAACCGGACGCTCTCAAGGAGCGGAATGATGTAGACACATCCTTTTTCGAGGACGGCACCCTCACTGAGATCGATCTCGTGGGTTGAAAGGGCTTGGATCTTGTCGTCAACGCGCGCGTTCGGGTTCGGCAGGAAGCTTGCCCGCACCCGATAGGCCTTGGCGCCAAGCCGCAGATCCACGCTCGCCGGTTGAATTTGCTCTTCCGTAACCGGATCGGCAGTCGAGAACAGCACGTTCTCGCGTACTAATCGCCTAAGTTCCTGCGCTGGCAGAATCCCGGTGCTGTGCTGCGGTGCCGGAAGCGGG
>CAUZWH010000051.1:0-11948 GCA_963583675.1 Alphaproteobacteria bacterium | reverse complement strand
GCCCGCGATATTCGGTGCGGACGATTGCAAGCGTTTGATCAGCACTTATCGTTTGCAGGGCAATACCTTTGTCGAGCCCGGCCACGGTGATAAAGGCATAACCGACGATTACAAAATGCGCGTTCCTGAATACGGTCGGCACGATCGCATCGATCACTGGATCCTTAATGCGGAAACCAACCGCCTGATCGACGATCGCCTACAGACTCGATTGTTCCCTGAGATCCACAAAGCGTTCCAATACCGCATCACGCGGCGCGAACATTATCGAATTGGCTGCTACGAAGGAGAGCGGGGCGGGGACCTAAATGGCCATCGCGATAACACCGAACCCGGCGTTGCGCATCGCAGGTTTGCTGTCTCGATCAATCTCAATACCGAGGCGTTCTCGGGTGGAGGGATTCAATTCCTCGAATATGGCGGCCAGCAATATCGGCCCGATAGCGGCGCGGCGATCGTGTTCTCATCGTCACTGCTACATGAGATCCTCGAAGTAACGGAAGGCCGCCGCTATGTTCTGCTGGCGTTTCTATTCGGCGAAACCTGATCTTGGACGGCGTCGAGGGAATTCAGCCCGGTTCTAACCCGTCGACGTAAGTTCTTTGCCTTGCTCGGCCGCGATCGTGTCGAAAAGTTGGATGAAGTGGGCTGGATCTTGGGCACCCGAAATCACATATTTCGAATCGACGACGAAACACGGCACTCCGGAAACGCCCATTGCCGATGCGCGTTGGGCGGTAGCGACGATCGCCTCGCGATCGTTGTCACCTGCGAGGCGTTCGCCGATGAGAGCACCGTCCATACCGCAGCTATCGGCGGTTTCGGCAAGGATGCTGGGGTCGCCGATATTCGAGCCCTCAAGAAAGTAACCTCGGAACAAGGCTTCGACGACCGCGTCCTGCTTGCCCTCACCGTCGGCCCAATGGATCACGCGGTGAGAATCTATTGAGTTTGGCGTTACCGCAATAGCATCGAAGTTGAATGCAATGTCTTCGGCGGCCCCGGCTTCGCGAATGGCGTCGTAAACGCGTTCTGCACCTTCAGGCCCACCGAATTTCGATTCCAGATAGGTCTTGCGATCGACACCGTCGACAGGCATTTCGGGATTAAGTTGAAACGGGTGCCAGGTTATCGTGGGTTTGATCTCAGGGCGCGCCGATAGCGCTTTTTCGAAGCGTCGTTTTCCGATGAAACACCACGGGCAAACCGTGTCCGAAATAATATCCACCTTCATTGCTGGCCTCGTTTCTGCTTAAGCGTCGTCGGATGTCGTGGGCAACATGGCTCTGCGCTTTGGTTGCCGCAGGGTTGTGCGCCGGTTTAATTTGCACACCTCACGGGCACGCGCGATGAGATCCTCCGGATTGTCACCGGGCTGAAGTGACGCATGACCGACGGTCAAATTCACTTTCACGCCATGGTCGATTTTGGGCAACCTAAACTCGGTGTTGCCGATCACGCCAACGATCCTTTCGAGCGCGAATTCGGCAATATCATGCGTCGTATCGGGTTTAACCACGCAGAATTCTTCGCCGCTCACCCGCGCAACCAGGTCCTCACCGCGCACCAATCCACCAATCAGGGCGCCCAACTCCCGGAGCAGAAAATCGCCGGCAACAGGGCCATAAACTTCGTTGAATTCGACCATTTCTTCGACGTCGATATAGCCGACCGCGATATTCTTGTTCCATCGGTTGGCGTCTTCGAGTTGTCGCGCCAAATGGGCGTAAAGAAACCCGTGCGTGTAAAGCCCGGTCAGGCGATATGCCGTTATGTCGTCGCCAAGCTGCAGATAAAGTTCGCGCATGCTTTCGCGATATAGCCTTTGCTTGATCAATGCTGTGACGCGGGTCCGCAAATCCTTGACGTTGACCGACGGCGGTATCACGTCGTTCGCGCCAGTCATGTAGGGTGCTACCGGGTCCGTGTGATCGCGCGCATCTGTGATGAGAACGAGAGGTGTATTGAAAAACCTCGAATTGCTCCGCGTCTCGGAGAAAAACTGCAGTCCCTCTTCATCATTGCCATCCAGCGCAACGATTATAGCGTCGGGATCGCCACTAACGATCTGCTTCAGTGCAGCGCCATAGCCGCAACGGTGATTCACCTTGGTCGTCCGACCAAGCGCCGCGTCCGCCAATTTTCGCTCATCGCCGGTACAGGCAACCGCGAGCACCTCGGCGCCGCGGATACTGCGCGGTGGCTGGACCAGCTTTGGGGCCACCCCGCCGAACTCGACTGTTGTCGCAAGTCTCCGTTCGAGCTCACTCTGCATGGTCTTCAAGCGAACCAGCGAACTTAGATGCGAGAACAGTTTGAGGTCGTGAAATTCCTTTGGTAGGAAATCTGCCAGGGCGGCGTCGCGTTCGTCGAGCGGTTGATTGCCGTCTTCATCGCCGCCGATCAGAATAATCGGCAGGTGGCGCGTCTCCCACAAGTCCTTGAGCGCCGCGCTGAGCGCCTCTTGCTCCTTCTTGGGAGCCGAAGCGTTAACGATGATAATATCAAGTTGATTGTTGCGCGCGATGTCGAGGGCTTCGTCGACAGATCGGGCGATCAAATTGCTGTAGCCGCGATCGCCAAGACGGCCGATTATTCTCAACCGTTGATCAGGATCGCTGTCAAACACCAAGACACGGGCAGTGAATTCTTCCATTCCCGATCAACCCGTCCTTAATTTATATGCGTTGAATCTATCAAAAAATTTGCACCGCACCATACGGGTATGCCCGCGACTGGGCTTGTCGTGGTTACGGCCGCGCCCGTAGAGTGCAGCGAATTTACAACCATTAGGTTTATAGATGGCATTCGATCTCGACGGAAAAACGGCATTTATTACAGGGGCCTCAAGTGGTCTCGGGCATAGATTCGCACTGACTTTGGCGCGCGCCGGCGCCCGCGTCGCCCTAGCCGCTCGGCGCGTTGAACGGCTCGAAGCCTTGGCGCAGGAGATCGAAGGCTTTGGCGGTCGGGCGCTTTGTTTCGAACTCGACGTCACCGATGAGTCTAACGTCAACGACGTCGTTGATAGTGCGGAAAACGAACTCGGCGCGATAACGGTCGTGGTCAACAATGCTGGGGTTGCGCTCCCAAAGCCGGCGGCGAACCACACCGTCGAAGATTACGACTTTATCCTCGATACCAACCTAAAGGGTGCGTGGTTAGTCGCGACCGCGACAGGTCGCCGTATGATCCAGCATGGCCATGGCGGCGCTATCGTCAATATCGCCTCAATCGCGGCGTTCAAGGTGATGCCGGGCCTATCGCTCTATGCGATGTCGAAAGCGGGTGTGGTGCAGATGACCAAGGCGCTGGCGCTGGAGTGGGCCCGCCATGGCATTCGAGTCAACGCCATCGCGCCCGGTTACATCGAAACTGAAATGAACAGCGACTACTTCAAAACCGACCTGGGAAAAGCGGAAATAGACCGAACCCCGCGCCGGCGGTTGGGCGGACCGGAGGAACTCGATGGAACACTGTTGCTGCTAACCTCGAATAGCTCCGATTACATCACCGGTACGGTCATCACCGTCGATGACGGGCAATCTCTGCTGTAAGGGCGGGAGAGGATAGATGAGCGATAAACCGTGTTTGGGATTCATCGGTCTGGGCAATATGGGAGAGCCGATGGCGGCGCGATTGCTCGACGCCGGTTATCAACTCACCATTTGGAACCGGTCGCCTGACAAAACGCACGCGTTGGAAGGAAAGGGCGCCACCCTCGGTGCCGACCCGGCTGCGGTCGCCGCGGCCAGCGACGTCGTGCTGTTGAGCATCACCGACACCGACGCGGTTGAAAGCGTAGTTTTTGGCGCCGGGGGTGTTGCGAGCGCGGCCGGAAGAGATAAGATTCTTATCGATACCTCCAGCATCGAACCCGAGGCAACGCGGAGGATGGCAGCGCGCTTGAATGCCAACACCGGTATGCGCTGGGTTGACGCGCCGGTGTCAGGTGGCACGATCGGGGCGGAGCAGGGCACTCTTGTATTCATGGCTGGCGGGCGCGCCGAGGATGTCGACGCGGTGCGCCCAATTATCGAGCATCTCGGGCAACGCCTAACCCACATGGGTCCAAACGGCGCCGGTCAGGTTACCAAGGTGTGCAATCAGATGCTGGTCGGCGGCACCATTGCCGTCGTCGCCGAGACCCTCAAGATGGCAGCCGATGCCGGCGTAGAAGCGGCAAAACTACCCGATTGCCTGGCCGGCGGGTTCGCCGATTCAACAATCCTGCAGGTTCACGGTCGGCGGATGATTAGCGGTGATCTCGAACCCCGCGGCCGGGTTACGATCATGCTGAAAGATATGGTGACGGCCTGCCAACTGTCGCAGAGTGTCGGTGCGTCGGTACCAATAACCGCGCTGGCAACCGAGCTGTTTCGCTTGCTGGTAAATCAGGGGCACGACAATGTTGACCAAGGCGGTCTGATTCGGCTCTACACGGACCAACCGTTAACCGGCGACTAAGCGCAAACCCATTCTCGCGACACGGCTTCGGCCTATTTCACACCGCGCCACTCCTTGAGCAACAGATAGGCTTAGCGCAAGGCCTCTTTGCGCACCATGCTGACTTCAAGCTTGGGGTTGTAGAGGATGCGCAAGAGCAGCTTGTCGTGCCCGGTTAATTCGTTGAATTCATTGGTGTCGTTAAAGACCGAAGGGTTTACCGCATCGCTATCGTTGGCGAGACCGAGTATCGGGGTGATTTCCTCGACAATGCAGATGCGCATGATCTCCTTGGGAAGCTCGGCCGGAAAGGCTGTCGCGGCGATCTTGATCTCGTCGCCCTTCTTACGCAGGTTGGCGAAACAGGTCGCATTCTCCAGCATGAATTCGAGTTCGCTCTCGCTAAAAAACGGCGTGAGGTGTTTGCCCAGTTCGTTGGTGGGTGCGTAATAGAGATAGACGTTGATATTGCGGTCCGCGAATCCCTCGGGGAGTTCGCCGGCTTTCTTAAGTCGCGGCGAGAAATAAAGTTCAATCGGATGGCCCCTGAGTTTAGCTAGTTCGCGGGCATGCTCGCGCACCCAATCCTCGAAGTAATCCGGGTAGGTCTGGGTCACGATCCCGATGCGCAGCGGCACAACCCACTTCTGCAGCCGTTCCTTGCGCTGATCAACGAATGCGATGCGGCTCAGGTTGACAAGAATTTTCCGGTTACTGAGGGTGTCGGAATAGTCCTCCGGGTCGGCATTTTGACCCATCGTAGATCCGGTTGTCATGCCGACTAGCAGAACTGCCGCGAGTGCTAGGCCGAGGACACGCATTTTCACTTCCCCATCAGTCGGGGAGTACCGCGACGACCTCGATTTCAATCAGCCACTCGGGAAACCGCAATGAGGCGACTTCGACGAACGTCCGTGTTGTCGGAAAAGTTGACGACGCTGCCGTCGGGCACGGGCGTTGATGTGACGGGTCGTGCGGATGATTGGTATCGGGTTGCGCTTGCGGACGGCAGGACGGGTTTTGTTTGGAAATCATTGCTCGGGGAGCAAGCCCCGGCGGCCGAGCCCCGGGCGACTGAACTCGCGTTTTGGGATGCAATAAAGAATAGCGGTGACCCGGCGATGTTTCGCGAGTACTTGAAGCAGTTTCCGGGCGGGACGTTCGCTGGGTTGGTGCGTCTGAAGATAGAGAAGTTGGGCAAACGGCAGGCGGCATTTACGGCTCCACCGAAGCCCGTGGCACGGTCGCCGGCCGAGTCTGCGGTTGGTGTTTATCCCAAGGCTTTTAAGCCGGGTGAGGTGTTTCGCGATTGCAAGGGTTGCCCTGAGATGGTGGTGATCCCATCGGGGCGGTTCATGATGGGGTCGCCGGATAGTGAGACAACACGCGAAAGGGTTCCCGAGGAATACTCAAAACGGGAGCGGCCGCGGCATCGTGTTTCGGTCGGGTCGTTTGCGTTGGGGAAACACGAGGTGACGCGGGGGCAGTATGCCGCGCGCTGTTAGCCGTGGTGGGCGGAAGTCCAGGCGGATTAGTGGTGAGACAATGGCCCGTATCTACAAGGGTATGGCCAAGTCGGCAGCTATTGATCCATGCGAGGTCTCTGGCCACAGCACCCGTATCGGCAAGGCTCAAGACTGCGTGGCTGCCGGGATCGGCATTGCCGCAATCATGCGAGATGGTGGCTGGAAGAACGAGGCGATGGTGGCGCATTACACCGAGCACCTGCAACTTGAGCAGAGTGCATCTGCGAGGCTTGGGCCATACAGGGACGTACTTGATGTCACCAACATTGCCTTGATTTAGCCCCTGAGAATTCCCCCAACCGCTCGTTGCCCTGACGGCACTGATGCTGTTCACTGCTGGTGTATCACCCGTTATCTTTGGCTCATGACTTCTGCGAGGACAACAGATTAACGGGCTTATTCGTTATGGGTGACGCACTTGCCAAGCTCGCCAAGGTGACCCGGCGCGGGCCCAATGACGCCACCGCCCGGTGTCCGGCTCACGCGGACCGCACACCTAGTTTGTCAGTGACCCGCGGCAAAAACGGGGACGCTGTTTTCAAATGCTTTGCAGGCTGTGACTGGCGAGAAATATCTGCGGAACTTGGCGGTAATGGGAGGGGGGTGTCTACCCCCACTCGCAGCGCTGCAACACGGCAACGGTTATCAAAAATGCCGGGAAAGCAGGCGGCGCCGAGCGCCCCCCGGTCCGAGGAATGGACGGTCGTATGGCGGATCCCATCGGACGCACCGAAGGAGTTCCCGACGCACTCCCTGGGGCAGCCGAGCACGACATGGACCTACCGGGATGAAGACGGGCGGAAACTGTTTCACGTCTTTCGATTCGATGCGCCCGACGGTAGCAAAAAGATCCTACCGCTGGCGTTTTATGCCGGCCCGAACGGCCAACGCCAGTGGCGATGGCAATTGCACCCATCGCCGCGCCCGCTGTACGGCCTAGACCGACTTGCCGAGCGCCCAGGTGTGCCGATCCTCGTCACCGAGGGCGAGAAGGTCGCCGACGCTGTCGAGCTTTGCCATGTGGCGAGGATCTTGGTCGCGCAGGGAATCATCGACAGCGTGACCGAGTACGACAATGAACAATGAGCTGCTACGCGAGCTAGACGCTTTCTTGAATCGCCACGGGATAGCGGACTCGACGTTTGGGATTAGCGCCGTCGGTGACAGCCACCTAGTCCAGAGGATTCGGAACGGCCGACCGATTCGGCGGTCCACGATACTCAAAATCAAGAAATACATGGCGCGCCACGAATTGGATTCGGTAGCATGACGTGGCGGCTGCTGCGACCCATTTGGCGGCTGGACGGCGTGACCGCACCATAGCGACTCGTTCTGCTGGCGCTGGCTAGTTTTACTGATCAACGCGGAGCGAACGCCTATCCTAGTCAGGCGACGCTAGCGCGCATGTGCTGTTGCACGACGCGGACAGTACGGCGCGCCCTCGCAGATTTGCGAGCCCTGGATATGATCCAGCCAAATGGCAAGGGCCGTGGCGGGACAATCCGCCATAGCGTTAACGCCAATGTCCTACCTACCCCGGACACCAGTGTCCACCAGGGTAGGACACCCACGTCCTACAATCCTAGTAATAGTAATCCTAGTACGGAAGATTCTAATTATTTTAATGCTGGGTCCGGCTGGTCCGGCGATTCCCATACCCGTCGCTACCGGCGTACTCGCCAGGAATTGATCGACGAGGAACAGCGAGAACGTGCGGCTGGTAGAGTGCTGATTGCTGGCAACTATAGACCCAAGGCGTAGCGGTAACGTGTCAGGCGGGATCGGCGCGACTCTGGGAGTTTTGAAATGGCCTTTTGCCATCCGTTACAGCCGCATCGGTAATGAGATCAACTAGCCGCAGGACGGTGGGATTAGCCCGGCGCTCATGATCCCCGAGCCCAAAATTTTGCCCCTAAGTGGAAAATTCAACTAGCCTCAGAATCAGCGTCGCCACGTTGAAGTTCTTCCTTTACGTTAGCTGAAAAGACCGGTGGCCCATACCGGAAGTCAGGGGCAACAATGGCGATCACAAGCCCATGGGTTCTCGTCTGATCCCGCTTGACTCCAGTAGGTCCGCGGCATCTTTATAGATTGTAACATCGAAGAATTTCCTATCAGAGCGCAAGACAGGGAGTGAACCAATGGCCGATACTGACACTCAAGTTGACAATGGCGTGAACGTCGCGGCACTGCTCGACGCCCGGGAGGCGCTGACGGACGCGCCTGAAGCCGCCAAGTTTCAGTGGCGGGCATCGTGCACGTGGAAGAATGGCACCCACAGTCACTCGACCGTCGAAGGTTATTTCGGCCTGGGCGAGGAGCAGATGCACAAGACCAAATTCACCTTCGATGCCGATCATCCCACGGTCTTTGCTTCCGAGGACATTGGCGCCACACCGGTCGAGATCGTGCTCGTGGGTCTGGCCAGTTGCCTCACGGCCGGCGTTGCGGCGGTCGCGCAACAACGGGAGATCCAGCTGCGCTCCGTCACGGCAACGCTGGAGGGTGGCATGGACATTCAAGGCATACTTGCCATCGATAAGGACGTCCGTAACGGCTTCGACGGTATCAAGGTTCACTTCAACATTGATGCAGACGGGAGTGCCGACGATCTCGAGGCACTCGTGGCTCGGTCGCAGAAGCTCTCGGCAGTCTATGACATCGTCGCCAATCCAACGAACATCACCGTCACGGTGAACTGACCGACGTCGTCGCACCATCAGAGAGCCGGTCCCGTTCGTACCACCACGACCGTCGTGATCGGCGCCGGACACGCCGGGCTGGCGATGAGCGGCTGCCTCGCCGAACGCTCGATCGACCACGTGCTGCTCGAGCGCGGCGAAGTGGCCCATACGTGGCGGACGGAGCGCTGGAAATCGCTTCGGCTGCTGACCCCCAACTGGATGAGCAGGCTGCCCGGCTTTGGCTACGAAGGCGACGATCCTGACGGCTTCAGGACCCTGCCGGAGACCATCTCCTTCATCGAGCGTTATGCTCAGGTGATCTCAGCCCCCGTACAGACCGACACCGTGGTGACGGCGGTACGCCGCACCGAGTCGGGATACCAAGTGACCACCAACCAGGAAGGCTGGCGCTGCCGAAAATTGGTCCTGGCGACCGGGGCCAACAACAAAGCGCGCATTCCGGCGGTCGCCGACGCGGTGCCGCCGAGGATCGCCATGCTCACGCCGGTGCAATATCGCGACCCGAATCAACTCGATCAAGGGGACGTGCTGGTTGTCGGTGCCGGGGCGACGGGCATCCAACTTGCCGATGAGATTCACCGCTCGGGCCGGCCAGTAACCCTGTCGGTAGGCGAGCACGTGCGGGCGCCCCGCGTCTATCGGGGCAAGGACATCCTGTGGTGGATGGACGCCACCGGCTTGCACGATGAGCGCTACGACGAGGTTGACGACATCGTCAGGTCGCGCCGGCTGCCGTCGTTTCAGCTCGTCGGCACACCGGAGCGATCGACGCTGGACCTCAACGTGCTTGCCGGCAACGGCGTCAAGCTCGTCGGCGAGCTTGCAGGCATCAAGGACGGCAAGGCGCAGTTCTCGGGCTCACTGCGCAACGTTTGCGCGTTGGCCGACCTCAAGATGCGCAGGCTGCTCGACACCTGCGACGAGTGGGCGACGGAGAACGGCCGCGACGGCGAGCTCGAAGTCCCGCACCGCTTCGCCCCGACCGAAGTCGAGGCCGCGCCGCCGCTGGGCATGGATCTCAGCAGCGGCGACATCCGGACGATAATCTGGGCGACCGGGTTCCGCCCCGACTATTCGTGGCTCGAGGTTCCTGTCTTCGATCGCAAGGGCCAAGTCCGTCACGACGGCGGCATCGTCGACTCGCCCGGCATGTACCTGATCGGCATGCCATTCCTCCGCCGTCGCAAATCCGTCTTCATCGACGGTGCCGGCGACGACGCGCGCGATCTCAGCCAACATCTGGCGGCCGCTCTGGCCGGCAAGGCGCCGCCTTAGGGCGGCGTCATTTGAGCGATATTCCGATTGTGGCTAAGTCGCACAGTGCAAGTTCCCAAATCGGGGCCCTCCGGATGGGCACGGTGGTACGGTACGGACGTATGGGGGAGGGGTGTACCGCGACAACGTCGGGCGCACCATATACCGCCCGTGGTCGCGGCGTTTGAAAGCGATCGTCAACCAGGACAGACGTCATTGTCAGAAGATGGCGACCCTATTGGCCGACGCGTTCGTTGCGCTGAATGGCCAAGTTCCGTGGGCCCAGGAAGCCGAACAATGGGCAGCTATCAGTCGAAGTTTTCTAACCTCATTATGCGCGTACTCAAGTGAGGCACACAGGGCGCATCATTCACTATCTATCTCTGTGAAGGGCGCCCCCATTCCGGGCGGGGTGACAAACAGGGCGCCAAACAAGGCGTTCCCTTTGATGAACTGAAAAAACAGTGGGAAGAGCAGCAATGAAAAACCGCGATCATCTATTCAAGCCCGGTCACCGAATGGTTGCCCCAAGGGGCGCCGCAACCGGTCCAGCATGGCCGCTGAAGCATTGCTCGATGGCAAAGCGGAAACGATTACGCGTAGATGTATCGATCTGGCAATGGACGGCGATGCAACGGCCCTGAGGCTTTGTTTGAGCCGGATATTGCCGGTTAAGCGGGAACGCACCATAGAACTGGATCTGCCCGCTCTGGAGGGTTCCCAGGACTCTCTGAGGGCGATGGGAACGGTGCTTGAGGCTGTTGGCGCTGGAGCGATCACGCCGTCGGAAGGACAGGCCGTAGCATCATTGGTGGAAGCCTATCGGCGGACTTTAGAGGTCGAAGAACTGGAACACCGCATAGAAGCGCTGGAGGCACAGCAGTGCGCCGCACGCTGAAGGCCCGCCTCGCTAAACTGGAGAAGCAATCGGCGTCACCCAAGTTCGAGGTGCTGTGGGTAGACGTTCATAGCGGCAAAACCCACGAAGGGGTGATTAAGGCCAGATACGGCGATCAGATACCGCCCGGTGCGGAGCCCATTACGGTGTCGTGGATGCCGAGCGTTAGACACCCCGTCGTCCTTTAAGGGGCCCCTTGCTCACTCAACCTTAGTGAAAGAAAAGGGCTGGTTGTGGCAACCCGTCCAACTCACAAAAGCCTTATTAAGTGTACCTGTGAGATCACGGTGGTGAAAACTAGTTATATTAAATTCGCCCCGCCTATTAATCTTTCCGCTGAACCGACTCATCCATGCTAGTTCTTCAACGTATCCGTCTATTTTTAAGTTATATAATTCGAATTTAATTTCGTGTTTGCAAATGGAAGCTCGATAAACTCCATCAAGTGAAGATTTGATGCTATCAGGCTTCAAAGGTGGAACAGCGGGGCGTTGCTTAGGTGATGCTTCGGGTGCCAAGACCACCACACCCATACGCTGGAGCTTGTTACGTGCCAGCGGGGCAAATACCCCATGCGGGTAGCGTTCTAAGTAGGCAACAAAATCATCTGCATCGGTACTGCTGGAGATGGATTGCCAGAAGACAACTTCAGCAGACTGAACAGGCGGGTCAGAGGCCGCCACCACAGGCGTGGCGAACAACATGAGTGCGGTCAGGGCGGCGAGGAGGTTGCGCATTCCCATACTCTGCCCCTAAATGGGAAGCAGAGCTATGCGCCTGTGAGGGTTCAGCCCGCGGCGTCAACGTGGGTGCGCAATAGTTATGGAATCGTCTCGGGCCTACGCCGCCCAAGGCCACACTCAGTGGCGATGCCGAAGTTGCCGACCACCTTCTCAGCGGCCGCGATCCGCCTGCGCGTGCCCTCTAGTCCGTCAGTGTAGTGGACGAGACCAAGGAAGAGCTGGGGTTCCGGTTTCAGGGCCAGTTCCGCAAGCGGCGCGAAATACTGGTCGTCCGAGCGGTCACGCGCCGCTGGCGTCAGGTTCCACAGAAGGTCTGGTAGGGCGTAGCCGTGAATGGTGCCGGCGCAGCATAGGTTTCATTTCCGGGAACCTCGTC
>CAUZWH010000050.1:0-12041 GCA_963583675.1 Alphaproteobacteria bacterium | reverse complement strand
CCGGTTAGACGCGCGGTTATCAATTGAATCAACCGGCGCAACGGTAAGAAACAAATCTTAGGATCAAACGGGTTGTGCGAGACTTGCCGCAATCGGTGCAGGTCGAGATCCGCGAGCGAGCCAAGCAACAACACCGGACGTTGTGCGCGTGGCACGACCGACCATGATTGGCGGGCTGCGGTCAGGCGGCCGCGAGCACGCTCGGCGACCTGCTGGATTACCGTAGCAAGCCCAGGCGAGAATCGACCGGCAAACACGGTCTCACGATCTATATCGGCCTGTTCTAGAAGATCTGTCGGAAGATAAAGACGACGTTGGCGAGCATGAAACGGAACCGCCCGAAGCAGACCGCTCAATCCGAAGGAAACACCGATATCGCGCGTGACTTGCGTAACCGTTTCGTTGGCGGCACCGGCGGTACCAATCGCCACTTCGAGCAACCCGGCGGACGTCGCCTCTACATAGCGGTCGAGTTCGGCAAGCGATGCCGGCGGCTCGTCGCTGAGATCGCGGTGTCGCGCCGCCAGCAGATGATCAATTGGTTCCTTGGCCAGGTGATAATTTGAAATGGCCCACGACAGTTCCTGCGCGACCGGGTGTTGCCGCGCACCATCGCCGCGATAGATTTCATCGATCGTTTCTCGCCAAAACTGAAGCCGCATCTCTCCCAAGAGAGTTTCCGTGACGACCTCACGGGTGCGCGCGATCTCAAGGTTGAACGCGTACAGCGCGGTTAACGCCCGGCGCGTATTGCCGCTCACCATCAAACTCGCCAAATATCGATCGTGGTCGTGGCCGCGCAACTCGCGCTCACAATACCGGCGGTAGCCGGACTCTGCGGTTGCGTCGACCATCCAATCTAGTCGGGGGATGCGGAATCGACGCCAAGGCCCCAGTTCGTCGTACGAAGATGCCCGTCATAATCTGCTGACATCACATCGAACGTTTCGACATAGCGCCGGATGAGACCGGCAAGTGCCGCGTTAGAGTTTGGAGATAACTCGCCGGAAATTTCGCGCATGCGGGTTTCGCCGCGCCGCCGATGCACACTTGCTCGCTCGATCAAAATATCGGCGAGTGGTTGTAGTGCGGCACTATCACGCGCCTCGATAGCGGCGATCAATCCGCCATCGTCCAGACCGACGTCATCGAGCACTGAGCGCGGGACGACGATCAAGTTCTTATCGCGCCGCGCATCCTTCGCTAGATCGCGCAGGATGTGCACCAGGTAACAGAACAGTGCCAGATCCTTCGCGTAGTAAACGGTTGGGCGGGGCAGCGACGAGGCCGATGCGCGCTCCCCATCGAGTCTGCAAGAGAGGATGTAGAGAAAGACCTCGGCAGGCGCGATGCTGGCGCCGCGGCAATAGGTTTCAAAAGATCCCCAATCCTCGATTCCGCTGCGAGCAACATCGGTACGCATGGCAGCACCGAGATGGTGCCACGGTGTTGCCCCAATTTCGCTTGCCCCGGCATAGGCGTTAAGAGCGAAAAAGATATCGCACTCGATCACGTCTTCACCAATCTGAAACGTCCCGTTCGCGGCCTCTTCAGCTTGCTGGCGCCAGCGATCTATGTATGCCTCTGTCGCTTCACGAGAGCGGTCAGCCTCGACCACGTAGTCCTCGTCAACGACATCGTCGAGAACGCGCATCGCGGCGTAACACACTGCGAACATGTTCCGGCGAAGCGGCGACTCCAGTTGCTCAGAAACGGCCACCAGGTGGCTCTTTCGGCGGCCGATGCGCTCGCGGCAAACCGCCAGCGCGTGCTCCAAGTTGGGTTCGAATATGGTTAACGGAGACATGCCTAAACCATACTATTTTCACGTTCTTCTGACTGATTTCTTTGAGCTTTTAGCCAAGTTATTGCGACTCATTGGTTTTTAGGTATAATTTAGCCGCTGTTTTGTATTTTCTTCCGTCGAAGATGGGGTACGGAAAATGAAGAATCCACTTGAATCGCTTCCAAGCACAATTGTCATGGGCATCATATTAACGGTGATAATGATTATCGTCGTCGCCGGAATTGCGACTTAACGGGCCATCGAAAAAAAGGAATGAACCATGGAATTTGACCCAGAATTTTGGCGCTTTCTAGTTCGTTGGCTGCACGTGATGAGCGGCGTTATGTGGATCGGCTTGCTCTGGTATTTCAACTTCGTCCAGATACCGACCATGCCGCAGATCCCGGATGAACTGAAGCCAGCCATCGGCAAACATATCGCTCCCAAAGCTCTATTCTGGTTCCGTTGGGGTGCAATGGGGACCATTGTGTTCGGCCTTATTTTGGCACTCCAGGAAGGCTATTTCGGAGAGGCTATTGCCATCGGCCTCAGCGACGGTGTCGGCAAGCACGCCGCTATCGGCATTGGCATGTGGCTGGGCGTGATCATGTGGTTCAACGTCTGGTTCGTCATTTGGCCGAATCAGAAAAAGGCGTTGGGCTTAGTCGAGGTTGCGGCTGAGGATAAACCGAAAGCAGCACGCACCGCGATGCTGTTCTCGCGAACCAACACAATGCTGTCGATCCCGATGCTCTATGCCATGGTATCGGCTCAAAATCTCTATTAGGCGCTAACTTAGCGACGACAAAGGGGCCCGCTTGCGGGCCCCTTTTCTTATGCGAAGTGACATCTTACTGAATTGCTATCAGCGCCACGGCTACCTTGCGATTCTCGTTTGCCAATACATTGTAAGTGCGACAGGCGCCGCCGGTATCCATCGGCTCAATGCTAATCCCCGAGTTACGTAAGTGCGCGCGCAGGTCTGGGCCAACGAGCTCCATCTGCCGACCGCACCCCAATAGCAGGATCTCGATCTTTAAGCCCGGATCGGCCGGCTCGATAACCGGCATCAGGTGAACGATTTCAATTTCCGCGAAAGTTTTGACGGGCCAGGCAATGTTTTGCTCGCGAAACACCAGAACGGAGCCTTGCCAACGTTTACCACTAACCCGAAACCCGCCGTCGCCATAGGCTTCGACATGTTGACGACCGACTGAAATTGTCGGCGTGAGACCCATTGTTTATTGGCAGGTCGCGAGTTGTGAGCGAAAGCGGGCTAGGGGCGGGTCGATCCCGGTGCCAAGTCGCCTTCGCCATCTTCGTCGGGCCCCACGTCGCGCCGTACATTGGTGTAAACGATCACCGGCGCGGCAACGAAGATCGATGAGTAAGTACCAATGACGACGCCCCAGATCATTGCCAGCGTAAATCCGGCGATTACCTCGCCGCCAAACAAATATAGAACAACGAGAGCTACCAACGTCGTCACCGACGTCATAACCGTCCGCGACAGCGTTTGATTGACACTGAGATCAAGCAATTCGTCGATCGGCATGACCTTATATTTTCGCATGTTCTCACGAATGCGGTCGTAGACCACCACCGTATCGTTGATCGAGTAGCCAATGATCGTAAGGATCGCCGCAATGATCGCGAGGTTGAACTCAAGACGGACAACGCTAAACATGCCGATCGTGAGCACGACGTCGTGAATCAGGGCGACGACGGCCCCGACCGCAAACTGCCACTCGAACCGAAACCAGATGTAGAGCATCATCGCAACCAGTGCGAGGCCAAGCGCAAGTGCGCCGGAACGCACGAGTTCGGTACTCACCTTGGGGCCAACGAACTCGACCCGACGTTCGATTATACCGGGACCAATCGCTTGCAAGAGAGCCTCGCGCACGACCGTAAGTGCATGTTGGCGGCCTTCCTCATCACCGGGCTGCTGTTCAACGCGGATAAGGACGTCGTCCGGCGCACCAAACTCCTGCAGCGCAACTTCTCCGAGGCCGAGGTTCGATAGTGCCGAACGCATTGCGCCAATATCGGCGGGACCCGGCGTCTTGACTTCGATCATAATGCCGCCGCGAAAGTCGATGCCGTAGTTGAGATTGAAGGTAAGAAACAGAACGATCGATGCGACTGCGAGCACGCTGGACGTAATGAGCGCCATCGTGCGCCGCCGCGTAAAAGGGATGTTGGTTTTGGAGGGGACAAGCTTGAGTTGGCGCATTGTGATGCCCTAAACCGAAAGTACCGTCGGTCGTGTTCGCCGGACCCACAGAACGATCAGGAATCGCGCCAGGGTCACTGCCGTGAATACCGATGAAAGGATGCCGATCGCCAGGGTTACCGAAAATCCACGAACTGGGCCCGAGCCGAATTGGAATAGCAGGATGGCCGCGATCAGCGTCGTTACGTTGGCGTCGATAATAGTCGTCAAAGCGCGACGATATCCCGTTTCGAGAGCATTGAGCGGCGTCTTGCCGGACCGAACCTCCTCGCGGATTCGTTCAAAGACCAAAACATTGGCGTCCACTGCCATGCCGATCGTGAGAACAATGCCCGCGATTCCAGGCAGTGTTAAGGAGGCTTGCAGTACCGACAACACCGCGCCAATCAGGATCATGTTAACCATTAGCGCCACGTTGGCCGCCAAGCCAAATATGCCGTAAGACGCAAACATGAAGACCATCACCGCGAGAAAAGCAACAACACCCGCGGCCTTGCCCGCGCGGATTGAGTCGGCACCAAGATCTGGACCTACCGTTCTTTCCTCGAGAATCTTAAGCGGTGCCGGTAAAGCACCGGCACGGAGCACCACCGCCAGATCGCTCGCTTCCTGAACCGTAAAATTCCCGCTGATTTGCCCCGTACCGCCGAGAATAGGCTCTCGAATAACCGGTGCGCTGACCACCTTGCCGTCGAGCACGATGGCAAAGGGGCGCCCGACATTCTCCTGAGTGACTTCGCCAAACCGCTTCGCACCGGCTGAATCAAACCGGAACGTCACGACCGCTTCACCAGTGCGTTGGTCAAAGGACGGTTGGGCATCCACCAGACGCTCGCCGCTGACCATCACCCGCTTGCGAATCACGTATTGCAACGCGTTACCCGCAGAATCTAATTCATCGGCAGCATCGATGAGTTCCGAGCCTGCCGGAACGTTGCCGCCACGGGCATCGGTCACCGAGGTATTCACGTCGACCAGCCGAAATACCATTTTCGCGGTCTGGCCAAGCAGTCGCTTAATGCGTTCGGGATCGTCGATGCCGGGAAGTTGCACAAGAATACGTTCAGCGCCTTGACGCTGAATAGTTGGCTCGCGGACGCCGGTTTCATCGATGCGTCGGCGCACGATCTCGATCGACTGCTCCACAGCCGCGTTACGCGCTTGCTGGACCGCTTGATCCGTAAGCGTAATGGTAATCGTTCCGTCATCCGTTATTTCGACCTCGATATCTTCATCGCCGCCCCCGATACCCAGGACCCCCCCGGAGACCGGATTTGCCAATGCGCGAATCAATTCGAGCGCCTGTTCGCGTTGCTCTTCGCGAAGAATGCTAACCTGCAGAGATCGCTCGCGGCGCGCACCGAAGCGATAGCGCACGCGTTCCCCGCGCAGCGCCGCGCGTGTCGCGTCGATCAGTGACTCGATGCGTTCTTTGATTAGCGCCTCGACGTCGACCTCAAGCAAGAGGTGCGATCCGCCCTGGAGATCGAGACCTAGACTTATTTGCTGGTGAGGAAGCCAACTCGGAATCGTCGCCGCCGTTCGCGAGGGAACGAAATTGGGCGCCACGAAAATCAACCCTATCAGGCACACGCCCATGATCAGGGTGATCTTCCACTTGGCGAAATAAAGCATCGGGGTTCGTCCGTTCTACCCTGCGTCGCGGCTTCGGGTTAGCAGCGGCTCACTTGTCGCTACCGTCCTCTTTGTCTTTATCACCGCTCGCGCTTTTGTCTTTGTCGCCGCTCCCGATCTTTTTGTCGCCGCTCCCGCTTTTCTTATTATCGCGGTCACGCGTTTCCTTGACCGGTTCGGTTCTGGTCATGACTTCCGAGATCATCGAACGCGCGACGTGAACACGAACGTTGTCGGCGATTTCGACCTGCAAACGGTCATCGTCGACGACCTTGGTAACACGGCCGAAGATGCCACCATTGGTGAGCACATTGTCACCGCGACGAACCGCACCAATCATCTCGCGATGGGCTTTTTGCTTCTTCTGCTGCGGGCGAATCAGCAAGAAATAGAACACCACGAAAATCAGCACGAGCGGCATCAGTGAGACGAGATCGAACCCACCTAATCCGCCGGTTTGGGCATATGCCGGAGAGATCAACATTCAGAACTCCAGACCGTGTCAATGACGCGCGACTATACAAACCGTTTCCCGCATTGCAAATCATTTGACCCCACCCACCGTTTTCGATTTTGGGCAGTTTTCCGCGAGGTTTGACGCTCATACCGGTTATGTTAGGTTCGCGCGCTTCGAAACAGGCGAAACCCGCCACAACAACAGTCGACGCCGTGAACGACGAGTTCAACTCCGATCTGAAACCGCTACTTGAGCGCATTGCCCAAGCGCTCGAGGCGATCGCCCCGCAGCCGATCGCGAACGGCGCGAGGCTGGACACTGCCGACGCTTTCGTCTGGCACGCCGAGGGGGATCGTCTCGAACCGGTTACCGAAATCAATCGGGTCGAATTGGCGTTGCTAATTGGCATCGACCGGGTCCGCGACATTCTGGTGGACAATACCCGACGTTTTGCGACCGGCCTGCCCGCAAATAACGCCCTGCTTTGGGGCGCCCGCGGCACGGGTAAAAGCTCACTTGTTAAAGCGGTTCATGCCAAAATTTGTGAAGAGACTCCCGGCGGTTTGCGGCTGGTTGAGATCCATCGGGAGGATATTGTCAGCCTGCCGCGGCTGCTAAAGCGACTTCGCAACGACAATCAGCGTTTCATAATGTATTGCGATGATCTCTCGTTTGAGGGATCCGATACAAACTACAAGTCACTCAAAGCGGTGCTCGAGGGTGGTATCGAAGGCCGACCGAGAAACGTGTTGTTCTATGCAACGTCGAACCGCCGCCACCTTATGCCGCGCGATATGATCGAAAATGAACGATCCACAGCCATTAATCCGTCGGAAGCGGTTGAAGAAAAAATTTCATTGTCGGACCGGTTCGGCTTGTGGCTCGGCTTTCACAATTGTGATCAGGCCGATTATCTACGAATGATCGAAGGCTACGCCGAGAAATACGGCCTCAAGATCGGGGCCGACGATCTACGCGCTCAGGCAATCGAGTGGTCTATGACACGGGGCGCACGCTCAGGTCGTGTCGCCTGGCAATTCGTCCAAGATCTCGCCGGCCGCCTCGGAACCTCGATCGACTAAAAACTATGGTTACGACAACGGCGTCAGGAACCGTAGAGGATCGACGGCGTCGGATTGTCGGCGCAATTCAAAATGTAACTGCGGACGCGCTACCCGACCGGTTGCCCCGGCATGCGCGATAACGTCGCCACGCGATACACGATCGCCGCGCTTGACCAGAAGTTTATTGTTGTGGGCATAAGCCGAGGTCCAACCGCCCGCATGGCGGAGCAGTAGGAGATTTCCAAAGCCACGGAGTTCGTTCCCGGCATAAGCGACAACGCCAGCGTCAGCAGCCACAACTGGAGCACCAGAGCTCGCGGCAATATTGATACCGTCGTTTCGCAATCCGCCTGGCTTGGCGCCGTAACCCGAGATTACGCTGCCGCGCAACGGCCAGACAAAGCGTGTCGACGAGGATCGCGCAGCCGATACCGCTGCTGACGATGGGTTGGCAACGCGCGGCTTCGATGCTTCAGGTGGCGGCGCGGCTTTGGTGGACACAACCGCAGCACGGTGGCGGTTCGGAAGCCGTAAGTTCTGGCCAGTTCGGATGAGATAAGGAGCGTCGATTAGATTGATCGACGCGATCGTATACCTGTCCACGCCGTAGCTGCGCGAGAGGCTATAGAGCGTGTCTCCCCTTGCGACCCTGTGAATTCGCACAGCCGGGACAACCAGTTTTTGTCCCCGACGCAACTTGTACGGTGGGACCAACTCGTTGCCTTCGATCAAATCGCGTAACGCGACCCGATGGCGACGAGCGATATGATAAACAGTCTCACCGCCGATCACCGTGGCCACTACCGCGCCGGATTTCAGGTTCTTTTGGACCTGGTCGCGAGTTTGTGCGGTGGGCTGCGTCGGCCGCTGCAACGGCTTTGGAGTCGTCCGATTCTGAACCGTCGCGGTCGGCGGTGGCTTGCTACCGAAAACAACTGGCGCCGGAACCGAACGCGTGCACGCGGCAAGCAGAAAACCCAGGCAAGTCAAATAGGCCAGGCATACAAACGCGCGCCGTCCGTCGCTCCTTAGCAAAACCTGCTCGCTAGGTATCAAGCGTCCCTCTCATCCTTCGTCGGCGACCCCCTCGACCAGAGGGACGAAGCGAACGGAAATTAGGTCCTCGGCGTGGCAACCGTCCTCGCCCTTTGTGATGCGAACGAGTTGCTGGTTATGACGCCCCTCTCCTATCGGCAACACAATGATTCCTCCAACATCAAGCTGATCCACGAGCACCTGTGGAACATCGGGCGCAGCTGCGGTAACGATGATACGCAAAAATGGGGCTTGCTCGGGCCACCCTTTGTAGCCATCGCCAACCCGTGTCGTGATGTTGTGCAGACCGAGATTAGCAAAGCGTGCTTCAGCTTGGGCCAACAGACTGGGATATCTTTCGATGCTATACACACGGCGGCTAAGCTTGCTCAGAACCGCGGTTTGGTAACCAGATCCAGTTCCAATCTCAAGAACTTTCAAACGATCGTTGAGGCGCAGCGCCTCAGTCATGTAGGCGACAATGTAGGGCTGACTGATCGTTTGCCCTTGATCGATCGGTAGTGCGTTGTTGTCGTAAGCGCGATCGGTGAATGAATCGAGCACGAACGCCTCACGCGGCACGCGCTCAAGCGCCGATAACACGTCGGTAGCGGTGATTCCCTGTTCGCGGAGTTTCATAACCAGCCGCAAAACACGTGCGTCAATCGTCCTCGTGTTATTGGTGGGTCCGATATCGGTCACTTCAGAGCGGCGCGAAGGGAGCGGTGAGTTGCGGCGTGCGAACGATCGAACTGCAGCGGTGTCACCGAGATTTTGCCGTCGGCGATCGCCGCGAAGTCCGAGCCCTTGGCGCAACCACCCAAGTGCCTGCGATAGCCAATCCAATAATACGGCACACCGCGCGCATCGCTGCGCTCATCGACGAGCAGATCGCCGAGCGTACGCCGCCCTTGCCGCGTAATCTCGACGCCATTCACTTGGGGTGCCACAACATCCGGAAAATTTATGTTGAGTAACACGTCCTTGGCCCAACCAACCGCGAGGAGGTCGCGTATCAAAGTTGGCGCGTGTTTTTCGGCGGTTGCCCATTTGAGCGGATGCGGATGACGGAAGACCTGGCTCATTGCGATCGACGGAATTCCCAACAGAGTCCCCTCCATCGTCGCGGCCACCGTTCCCGAATAGGGGATATCATCGCCCAGATTGGCGCCGCGATTAACGCCCGACAGCAACAAGCCAGGGCGTTTGTCCTTGATGATATGGTTCAGCGCAATGACGACCGAGTCCGTCGGCGTTCCATCAATCGCAAATCGCCGGCTCGAAATCTTACGAATTCGCAATGGTCGCCGCAGGGTAAGCGAATGGGAAACCGCACTTTGTTCGGAGTCCGGTGCTACCACCCAAACATCGGAGGACAAGGTGCGGGCGATCCGCTCCAACACTTTGATGCCGGGTGCGTCTATACCATCATCATTGCATATCAAGATTCGAAGCTTGCCATCGATGGCCTGCCCCGGCTTGCCAGAAGATTTGCCGCCCGCGCGCTTAGCCATGTGGTCCAATCACCGTGTCGCCGTTCATGTAGAGCCGAAGCGCATCGGGTAAGACGATGGCTCCGTCGGATCTCTGATAGTTTTCAAGAACGCCGACCAAGGCGCGACCGACGGCGAGCCCCGATCCATTTAGAGTGTGAACCAATCGCGTACCCTTCCCTTCATGTGGCCGATAACGCGCATTCATCCGCCTCGCTTGGAAGTCGCCACAGTTGGAGCAACTGGATATTTCACGATAGGCGTTCTGCCCCGGCAACCACACCTCTATGTCATAGGTCTTGTGCGCCGCGAACCCCATATCGCCTGTCGACAGAACGACAACGCGATAGGGCAGTTCGAGCCGCTTCAGAATTTCTTCGGCGCACAATGTCATGCGCTCATGTTCGTCGGTGGCCTGCTCTGGTGTCGTCACGCTGACGAGTTCAACTTTGGTAAATTGGTGCTGACGGATCATGCCGCGCGTATCTTTCCCCGCAGCGCCGGCTTCCGACCTGAAACACGGGGTCTGCGCGGTAAGCCTGATCGGCAGCTTCGCTTCATCTAGGATTTGTTCGCGAACGAGGTTTGTCAGCGACGTTTCAGCGGTCGGAATCAACCAACGCCGTGAGCCTATCATGTCCTGATTGCCTTGTTGGTTTTGGTCGATTCCAGGCTCCGAATTCCAGTCCTCTGGCGGTCGAGTTTGATAGAGATCTTCGGCAAATTTTGGCAGTTGTGCCGTGCCGTACATAGCCGCGTCATGGACCAGCAGCGGCGGCGATATTTCGGTATAACCGAAATCGTTAGTGTGGATATCCAGCATGAATGCGCCGAGCGCGCGTTCAAGCCGGGCGAGCGCACCCTGTAGCACCACGAACCGGGCGCCCGACATGCGGCTCGCGGCTTCGAAATCCATCAACCCTAGGGCCTCGCCGAGATCGACATGATCTCTGGGTTCAAAATCAAACGTCCGCGGCTCCCCTACTTTGCGGATTTCGACATTGGCGCTTTCGTCAGCACCAACCGGAGCATCGCTATCGGCAACATTTGGCAATCCAGACAACTGATCGCGTAGTTTTGCATCAAGGACTCGTTGGGTTTCCTCGCCATCGTGGATGGCAGTCTTGAGGTCGGCGACTTCGTCGATAAGAGCCTGCGCGTCACCGCCCCCGGCTTTCGCGGCCCCAATTTCCTTCGACACTTGATTGCGCCGGGCCTGCATGTCCTGCAGTCCGGTTTGGCAGGCCCGAAGTTCATGGTCGACGGCCACGATGTCAGCCGACGCTGGCGGTAGGCCACGGCTCTTCAGAGCGGCGTCGAAAGCCGCCGGGTTATCGCGAATCCACCGGATGTCCAGCATGAGAGGGATGTATCAAGTTAGGCCCCGGCGGGGCTTACGCCCAACCACCAAAGCGGTTTTACAAATGTGCGATTTATATACGCCCGGTCCCTCACCGCGTCTACCAGCGGTAAGACTGCGCTAGGGGGCGGCCTCTCCGGCGTCCGCGGCACGACGCTTCTCAACCAGTCCTACACAGAGGATCGAGATTTCGTAGAGCAATAGAATGGGAATGCCGAGACCAATCTGGCTGATCACATCCGGCGGCGTCAGAACCGCGGCGACTGCGAATGTAATCACGATCGCATATTTGCGCTTGGCCCGGAGCGTTTTCGCTCCGACCAGACCGGCGCGCGCCATCAGGGTCAATAGGACCGGAAGCTGAAAACTGATTCCGAACGCGAAGATCAATTTCATCACCAGCGCGAGGTATTCGTTGACCTTCGGTTCGAGCTGAATGGCGAGCGTACCCTCGCCGCCTAGTGTTTCGAAGCTAACAAAAAACGACCACGCCAGTGGGAAGATTAGGTAATAAACCAGCGCTGCGCCCATGATGAACAACACCGGCGTGGCGATCAGAAACGGCAGAAATGCAATCTTCTCCTTTTTGTACAGACCGGGCGCCACAAACATCCAGATCTGACCCGCGACGATCGGAAACGACACAAACGCAGCGCCAAAAAACGCCACTTTGAGATAGGTGAAAAAGGCCTCGTGCAGCGCCGTGTAGATCATCCGTCGATTTGCTTCACCTTCATAAATATCCGCCAGCGGCTGAATGAGGAATGCGTAAATCGGTTCCGCCACCGTGTAGCAGGCCGCAAAGGCGATCACGAAGGCAATTGCCGCGTGAAGCAGCCGTTTGCGCAACTCGACCAAATGATCAAGCAGCGGCATTTTCGCGCCCTCAGCGTCAGGAATGTCGGCGGCGGTGGGAACTGTCTCTGGCTCGGCCACGACTACGACCCGATTTGGCGCTGTGGCTCATCCTTCGCC
>CAUZWH010000049.1:0-12102 GCA_963583675.1 Alphaproteobacteria bacterium | reverse complement strand
CGCTGGGAAAAATACAGCACGTCATCTTGGTACTTAATCCAAACGCGCATGTGCGCGCGCGCCACCGGATCTTCCGGACGCAACGGCGGATTGGGATGAGTTTCGTCCAAATATTCGTTGATCATCGACGATTCGATGATTGGTCTGCCACCAACCTTGATGGACGGAACGACGCCGTTTGGATTCATCGCCAAATAGTCGGGTCTGAGATGTTCGAACTCGAACAAAGACACGCGATGAGATTCCCATTCTATACCCTTTTCCGCCAAGCACATGCGCACCTTAAACGAACACACGGAATCCCATTCGTGGTAGAGCTCGATCATGTCCTCCCCCAAGGCTCAACTGTCGACGCCGCTAATTCAACCGACTATACCAGCGCCGCCCGCGATCACGACAGCATTAGCCATATAGATCGGCCTTAACGAACCGCAGCACGCAACATAAGATGCCGACCAAGAGTTGGGGAGGCAGAAGCGATGGTAAAAAACCCGGCAGATGATGGGGGCCGCGCGCACCAGCGCGGCAAGGTGACGATTGATACCCTGCTCGGCTCGATCAGCGCCAATCGGGTCGCCGATCATCCATGGTTCAACAACACGTTTCGCAAAGGCAATGCATCGCCGGCGCAGCTCAAACGCTTTGCGCGCCAGCTTGTCTACTATTTCGACAACGTGATCGTGCTCTATGGTCCGATGTATCTCAACAGCCAGGACTACAAGATCCGTCGCCTGTTTACCGACAAAATGCTCGCGCCGATCAAGCTCCCCGATGGTCGAACGCTGCGTCAGGGCGAGGGCGCCCATGCCGAACTAGCCGCCCATCTCGCACGCAAGCTCGGCGCGCCAATCCGTGCGGTCCGTTCGGTCAAACCGACATCGACCATGGAGCAACGGATGAGGCGAATGATTAGTACGCTCGAACGGCCACCCTATTGGGTTACGCTCGGGGCAAGCGCCGCCGTTGAATCGCAGATGAATTCGTTACACCGTCAAATCGCCACTGGTTTCAAACAACACTACGGTGTCAGCGATAAAGACCTTGGTGTCTTCAAGGCACCGCTGATGTTCGGCGAGAGCGATATCCGTCACACGCTTCGCCGCTGCGACGACATCTTCGACAAACTCAAAGTCGCCTATTACACCGAGCGCTTGCGAGACGAGTGGTACGATATATGGGACGCCGCCTTTGTGGCGTAGCTTGGAACCAGCTCTGGGAATCCCTAGAAGACTTGGAAAGCAGCATGCTATAAGGCGCCAAGCCGCTGGTGGGTTCGCTCAGAAGCGAAGTGGGAAGAAAAATCTGATGGAAGCCAACGTTACACGCGATATGTCGGCGGACGCCTTCGTTGCGGTCATCGAAGAGATGGTCAATCAGAAGAAGCTCTGCGATCACCCGTTCGTGGAACGCCTAGAGCGTGGCGACGTGACGCGCGAGCAGATCAATAAGGTCTGCTTTCAGATGATGTACTACTACAACAACAGCGTCCGAAATATTGGCTCTTGCTTGATGCACAATATGGATCGCGGTGCCCGCACGGCGATCATGGAGAACCTGATCGACGAGGAAACCGAGGAACGCTGCGGCTATGCTGCACACTATGTCATTGCGCTCGATTTCGCCGAAGCCTGCGGCTACGACCGCAAACAAATTGAAGAAGCTAACAAACGCGGCGACATTCGACCGCACCCCGCGCTCGAAGAGGGATTGGAAGATATCGCGCGCTTCGGCACTCGCGAAGAACCAGCGCTGGCCATGGCCGCAGGGATGGTTGGCGCCGAGAGCTTGCTACCAGATTTCTATATCCGCGTGGTGCCGGCGCTCAAGCAATATGGTTTCACCGATAAGGAACTCGATATTTTTATCGTCCATATCGAAGGAGACCTCGAGCATGCGGCGGAAGGCCGCAAACTGATCCGGGCTTATGCCGACACGCCAGAGCGTCGGCAGCGGTTCTATTCGATCTGCGAGTTCGTACGCGATCGGCTCTGGGAAGCCTGGGATGCCGTGTTCCAAGCTGCCGATTTGGATCTTCCGCAAACCGTCTACGCAAAGAAGAAATCCACCAAAACAGCCAAGCTCAAAAAGACGGGCAAGCTTAAGAAGGCTGCGTAACGACAAAAATAACGAACGGGGCGCCGATCGAGAGCGATCGGATGCGAGGGGAGATCCAGGGTGGCAGCTAAGATTCATCTCGAGAACGTTGAGAAGGTTTTTCCGCCGCAAGGCAATGGCGAACCCGTTGTCGCGGTGCAACACACGACGTTGTCGGTCGCCCCCAAAGAGTTCGTCAGCATCGTCGGCCCGAGCGGTTGCGGCAAATCGACGATCCTCAATATGGTGGCCGGCTTGCTCGACCCATCCTCGGGACAAATACTTATCGACGGCGACGTCGTTGAAGATCGGCGCAAGCACTTCGGCTACATGTTCCAGAAAGATTTGCTGTTCCCGTGGCGGACGATTCGCGAGAACGTCGCACTTGGGATCGAGGTTCTCGGGGTTCCGAAAAAAGAGGCGCTTGATCGCGCCGATTCAATCTTGACTCAGTTCAGCTTGGGTGGTTTCGCGAACAACTATCCGAGCCAACTTTCTGGCGGTATGCGCCAACGCGCTGCGCTAATGCGCACGTTGTTATGTGACCGCGATACGTTGCTTCTCGATGAACCGTTCGGCGCACTCGATGCGTTAACCCGGTCAGTCATGCAGGAGTGGCTGCTCAATATTTGGGAGCAGGATCATCGAACAATTTTGTTCATTACCCACGACATCGAGGAGTCGATCTTCCTATCGGATCGGGTGATGATGATGTCGGCCCGGCCCGGGCGTATCAAAATGGAACTTGAGATCGATTTGCCGCGCCCGCGTGATCACAACATCCTTACCCACCCGCATTTCAACAAGCTAAAGAAAATAGTTCTCGACCAGATCTACGAGGAGAGCGTCAAAGCCGTCACCGCCGGCGACGGCGACTAGCTCCAAGTCTTGCTTCCAGCCCTCACCAGGTAGCGGGCGCTTGTTTACGCGGCTTTCGCCGGCGCCGTCGCCCAGCCATTGTGCGAAATATCGAAAATGATACCGTCGGGATCGCGATACTTGCGTTCGAAATACAGGCTCTCTTTTTCCTCAGGTAGGTCGAGGAAAAATTTTCCACCGTTGTCGGTGATGTGAGTTCCCGTTGCATCTAGGTCATCGACCTTGAAGCCGAAGTGGTGGGTGCCGACGAAGTCCTTGCCGCGCTCGACACCGGCGATCTCGTCGTCCTTGTAATTCAAAAGTGCGAGGTTGATGTAACCATCGGTTAGATAGATCCCGTCAGCCAACGGCGATAGCGTACGGCCAACATACTCCAACCCGAAAACCTCGCCGAAAAATTCACCGGTCATTTCGGGTTCAGATACTGCAACCGCAATATGGCGGATATGGGCCACGCCGTCTTTGATCGGTGGCGTTGAATAATCACCGTCATGATCGACCCTGCGCGTGCTCGTGCCAACCCAGCCGCCTTTTGAAACATCAAAAATCACACCCGACGGGTCACGATACTTACGTTCAAAGTTACCGCTTTTTTCGTCACCGAAGTCGAAGAAGAACGAGCCACCGGCCGCTTCGATTTTTTCGCCAATTTCTGCTAGATCGTCGACCTGAATGCCGAAATGATGGGTGCCGGTAAACGTTGAGCTATTCTTCACCCCAGCCATCGCATCCGATTTGTAGTTGAGGAGGGCAAGGTTCATTTCGCCATCGCACATATAAACGCCCGAGCCCTTTTCACCATATTCGCGACCGGCCTCGGCCAACTTGAATGTCTGGCGATAGAAACCTGCTGCATCGTCCATATCGTTGACCACGATCGCGACGTGCCTGATCTGCGCCATATGTTTTCTCCTCGCTAAAACGCTTGGGATTGAATTGACCCAGTCGTCGCATCAATCATGACGTGCTCCAGCCCAGAGAATACGAACGGCACACGCCCCTGTCCACGATGCCGAGGAGCCCGCGCTTGCCAGCTGATATAGTGATCGCCGACAGGGAGCAACGATTGGTTGCCGCGCAGAGCATCTGGTGGCAGTCTCTCGACCGGAAAATCTAGTGGTGAGATGAGTGGTGAGGTAAGTGCGGTGGGCGACCAAACAATTAATCTGCAATTGAGCGATATCCCCGACAACGGCGCAAAAATCATCGACGTTGATGAACGTTTGAAGGTCGCCGTGTTCCGTGTCGGTGAGCGTTGCGCGGCAATAAACAACCGTTGCCCGCATGCCGGCGGATCGCTGGGGGAAGGCGAATTTGACGGCACCGAGGTTCAGTGCCCACTCCACGGATTTCGTGTCGATGTCTGGAAGGGTGTCGGCAATGCCGGCAAACCCGTGCAGAAATACGAAATAGCGGTAAACGGTGACGCGGTGGAACTCCGAATTCCGACAGCTGACTAGTCTAGTCCGGCGATTGGCGAAGTTTTCAGCCGATCGCGCGATGGTCGTCTATCAGCTTGCCGTCATCAGCCAGCGAACCGGGCTCGCCGAAAACGACATCGCCTCGCACCTTGCAAACCGACTGGATGGTCTCGCTAATCCCCGCCGCCAATCCGTTGTCCGTCGCATCGGTTTCGCAGTGCAGCACCATCTGATCACGCCCATCCTCATTAACGATAACCAGCCGGCCTTTCTTGATCTCCGGATGGCGCGATAACACCGCCATTATTTGGCTCGGGTGGACGAACATCCCGCGCACTTTGGCCGATTGATCAGCCCGGCCCATCCAGCCGCGAATCCGCATATTGGTACGCCCGCACGGGCTCACACCGGTCAATACTGCCGATAGGTCACCGGTCGCGAAACGAACCAGCGGATATTCCTTGTTGAGTGTGGTAACGACGACCTCGCCCACCTCGCCCGCTTCCACCGGCATCTGCCCGCCGGGTTCAACGATCTCCAGCACGATGCCCTCATCGACGATCATCCCCTCGAGCGCGGGCGACTCGTAGGCAATGGAGCCGACGTCGGCGGTGCCATAGCCCTGATATACTCCGACACCCAAGTCCTTGATCGCCTGGCGCAGCGGTGGCGGCAGCGCCTCTCCCCCGACTAGCCCTTTGCTGATGCTCGAGGCATCAAGTCCCAGCTCTGCAGCCTTCTCAGGGAGGATCTTTAGGAAGGACGGTGTCCCGCCATAAGCGGTCGGTTTGAGATCAGCAATAATCTGCGCTTGCAGCTCGGTATTGCCGACCCCGGCCGGGATCACTGCACAGCCAATCGCGTGGGCACCACTTTCGACCATCGATCCAGCCGGTGTGAGATGGTAGGCAAAGCTATTGTGAACGACATCACCGTGGCGAATGCCGGCGGCATACATGGCCCGGGCGAAACGCCAGTAGTCCTTACCAAACCCTTCCGGATCGTAGATCGGGCCCGGTGATTGGAAGATCCTGCCAAGTTGATGAAGTGGCACGGCAGCAAGGCCGCCAAACGGTGGGTTCTTCTTTTGCTGGTCGATGAGATCGCTCTTGCGGGTCACCGGCACACCGCCTAAGGCGGCGCGATCGGTTATCGCGCGCGGATCAACATCGGCAAAATGATCAGTGAAATAAGGCGCATTGGTTTTTGCATGATCGATTTGTTCGCGCACCGCAGCGAGCAGCCCCACTTCGCGAACGTCGGGATCGCGGACCTCTAGCTCGTCATAATGTTCGGTCACGACATTTCAGATTTAGGCCAGCCAGCGTTTGCGGCGGCGGTAATGCTTTACGTTGCGGTAGCTCTTGCGCCCGCTCGCGCTGAGCCCGAGATAGAATTCCTTGACGTCCTCGTTCTCGCTTAGTGCCGCCGCCTCACCCTGTGGGGACAGATATTTGACGAAGAGAAGCTACGGGGCTTCAGCCCTTCGGCGGTGCGTATTGCCGAGCGGGCATATCAGCGCTGTCCCGCCGCGGTTGAGGAATACCAGCAAGATACCCTTCGGGGATGCATCTGGCGCGCCCACGACCATCAGGTGTGGAAGCCCAATCACCGATATTGGAATAGCCTAACCGGAAGTTAGACTCGGTATCATGTGCCAAGCGGGCGCCCCGGCTCGACCGGGGCGTTTATTATTGGGGTCGCAATTGCTCGATCGGGTACCCCATTCGTATAATAAGGGCCGCCGTGCTGGAGCGGGGAGGTAACGGGCGCGCGCGCCCGTTACGAAATAGGGCTGCGTGCCTGGGTGAGCGTGCGGATTAGCGTGATCGTACGCGCTTGTCGTAAACCGATGAGTTCGTGTAGGGTCGCCGGCTCCGCGCCTCAAAGGAGTAAAACATCCGTAGGTGTGCTTGGAATGCAGATAATCTAAAACACGAGAATACGACAGCAAGAAATTGAAATAAAACAAAATTATAATAGAAAAATCCGATGCCACCCAAACCCCAGGGCCTCTACGACCCGCAATACGAACATGATTCCTGCGGAGTCGGATTCGTCGCCAATATCACTGGCGAGCAGAGCCACGATATCATCCAGTACGGACTACAGATCATGGTTAATCTGGAGCACCGCGGTGCCGTTGGCGCCGATCCACTGGCCGGGGACGGCGCTGGCATTCTGGTGCAAACCCCTCATGCCCTGTTCAGATCCGAGTGTGGGGCGGATGGGATCACGTTGCCTGAGCCAGAGCATTACGGCGTGGGCATGGTATTTCTGCCGCAGGACGAGAATGCACGAGCCAAATTAGAGCGGATCATCGAGCGTCATATCGAGTCTGAGGGACAGGATCTCCTCGGCTGGCGCGATGTCCCGGTCGACAACTCGATGCTAAGTGCGGGCGTTAAGAGCACAGAGCCTCGGATCCGCCAGGTTTTTGTCGGCCGCGGCGGCAATGTCGCCTATACCGAAGCGTTTGAACGCAAGCTCTACGTCATCCGCAAGCTCGTCGAAAACGACACGGTGGACAGTGGCCTCCCTGGGCTTGACGATTTCTATATCTGCTCTCTATCGGCCCGAACCATCGTCTACAAGGGCATGCTGATGGGGACCCAAATCGTTAAATACTATGACGACCTCAACGACGCGCGAATGGTCAGCGCACTCGCCGTCGTGCATCAGCGGTTCTCGACCAATACATTCCCCTCGTGGCGGCTCGCCCACCCTTATCGTTTGATTTGCCACAACGGCGAGATCAATACGGTGCGCGGTAACATCAACGCGATGGCCGCACGTCACCGATCCATGAAATCCGAATTGTTCGGAGATGATTTGGAGAAACTGTGGCCGATCATCCCCGAAGGCCAGTCCGACACTGCCTGCTTCGATAACGCGCTCGAACTTCTCCACCTCGGTGGCTACTCGCTCGCGCACGCGGCCATGCTGATGATCCCGGAGGCTTGGGAAAACCATCCCCTGATGGACGATGAACGGCGCGCCTTCTACGAATATCACGCCGCCCTCATGGAACCCTGGGACGGCCCTGCGGGCGTCGCCTTCACCAATGGTCGCCAAATCGGGGCGACGCTGGATCGCAACGGCCTGCGGCCGGCGCGTTATCTCATCACCGACGACGGACTCGTGGTCGGCGGCTCGGAAACCGGTGTGCTCGACATTCCTGAGGAGAAGATTGTCAGGAAATGGCGTTTGCAGCCGGGCAAGATGTTCCTGCTCGATCTCGACGAAAAACGCATTATTGACGACGTCGAGCTCAAATCGTCGCTGGCCGCGGCAAAACCCTATCGTGAGTGGTTGGCGCGCACCCAGGTCATTCTTGAAGACGCCCCGATCGAGGTCGCTCTCCAACCGGGCGACCGCGAAACTCTGCTCGACCGTCAGCAGGCATTTGGGTTTACCCAGGAAGATCTCAGTTTTTTCCTTAAGCCCATGGGCAGCGGCGGCGACGATCCGATTGGATCGATGGGTACGGACACGCCGTTGGCGGCGTTGTCACGTCGGCCTACCCTCCTATTCAAATATTTCAAACAGAATTTTGCTCAAGTCACCAATCCAGCGATTGATTCGACGCGCGAATATGAGGTGATGTCGCTGAACTCGTTGATCGGACCACGGCCTAATTTATTCGGGTTCGACGACACCGACGATCATTGGCGGCTTGAAGTGCGCCAACCCGTCTTGCGCAATGAAGATCTCGAAAAAATTCACCGCCTAGAAGAGATTTTGAGCGACAAATTCCGTACTACGACCCTCGATATGTGCTTCCCGGCGTCTGAAGCCGCACAAGGGATGGTCGGAGCGCTTACCAAGCTCTGTGAACAAGCCCATGACGCCGTGATTGAGGGCTACAATATTCTGATCCTATCGGATCGTTCGATGGGCCCTGAGCGAATCGCGATCCCTTCCCTGCTGGCGACGTCGGCTGTCCATCATCACCTCATTCGTGAGGGGTCGCGAACCGAGACAGGCCTGGTCGTGGAGACCGGTGAAGCCCGCGAAGTTCACCATTTCTGCACGCTCGCCGGTTATGGCGCCGAAGCGATCAACCCTTATCTTGCGTTCGAGACTCTCGAAAGCCTGGGAGATGACCTCCCGGGCGATCATTCTCCCGACGAGATCAAGGCCCTTTACATCAAGGCTGTGAACAAGGGCATGCTTAAGGTTATGGCGAAGATGGGCATATCCACCCACTTCTCCTACTGCGGCGCACAGATTTTCGATGCGATCGGTCTTTCGAGCGATTTCGTAAATTCCTACTTCAGTGGCACACCAAGCCGGGTCGAGGGTGTCGGCCTCGACGAAATCGCTGCCGAAACCGTGGCTCGGCACCGGCTTGCCTATGGCGATGCACCGATCTATCGCCGCATGCTCGATCCCGGTGGGGAATACGCCTTTCGCCTGCGCGGCGAAGACCATCAGTGGACTCCCGATACGGTCGCTAAGTTGCAGCACGCAGTTCGCGGCAATCAGGCCAAGACCTACAAGGATTTTGCCGAGCTGGTGAACGACCAGAGCGAGCGGTTGATGACGCTGCGCGGCCTATTCGATTTCGACTTCACAGGCAACCCGGTCCCCATCGACGAGGTCGAATCGGCAAAAGACATCGTCAAACGCTTCTCCACCGGCGCAATGTCTTTCGGCTCGATTTCGCGCGAAGCCCACACCACGCTCGCGATCGCGATGAACCGCATCGGCGGCAAGTCCAACACCGGTGAGGGTGGCGAGGAACCGGATCGGTTCCAGCCATTGCCGAATGGCGATCTCATGCGCTCGGCTATCAAGCAAGTCGCATCGGGACGTTTCGGCGTCACGGCGGAGTATTTAGTCAACGCCGACCAGTTGCAGATCAAGATCGCGCAAGGCGCCAAGCCTGGCGAGGGCGGCCAGCTACCTGGTAGCAAGGTAGACGCGAATATCGCCAAGGTGCGTTACTCAACGCCGGGCGTCGGCCTCATCTCACCACCACCACATCACGATATCTATTCGATTGAGGACCTCGCCCAACTGATCTTCGACCTAAAAAATGCAAATCCGGCCGCATGGATCAGTGTGAAGCTGGTTTCCGAAGTAGGCGTCGGCACAGTCGCGGCTGGCGTCTCAAAGGCGCGCGCCGATCACATAACGATCTCCGGCTACGAAGGCGGCACCGGCGCTAGCCCCCTCACCTCGCTTACGCACGCGGGTTCACCGTGGGAAATCGGCCTTGCCGAAACCCATCAAACGCTCGTGCTGAATGGCTTGCGCGGCCGCACTGCGGTACAGGTGGATGGCGGTTTAAGAACCGGTCGCGACGTCGTAATTGGCGCCATGTTGGGTGCTGACGAGTTCGGCTTTTCGACCGCGCCCTTAATCGCCACTGGCTGCATCATGATGCGCAAGTGCCACCTCAACACCTGCCCTGTCGGTATCGCCACGCAAGACCCTGACCTGCGCGCCAAATTCACCGGCAAGCCCGAACATGTCGTCAACTACTTCTTCTTCATTGCCGAAGAGATACGTGACCTGATGGCCAAGCTTGGCTTCCGCTCCTTCAACGAGATGATCGGTCATACCGAAAAGCTCAACATGCGCAAAGCGAGCAGTCACTGGAAGGCGCACGGGATCGATCTCTCGAATCTCATTTATAAGCCTGAGGTCGGGCCTGAGATCGCAACCTATAAATGCGAGGAGATGTACCACCCGATCGATAAACAACTCGATCACAAACTTATCAAACTGGCAGCGCCGGCGTTAAACGAGCGCAAACCAGTACAGATCGAGATGCCGATCCGCAACGTCAACCGAACATTCGGCGCAATGCTGTCGGGAGAAATCGCCAAACGCTACGGCCACGCCGGCCTGCCCGAGGATACGATCAGCATCAAAACCAAGGGCTCGGCCGGGCAAAGCTTCGGCGCTTGGGGCGCGCGCGGCATCAGCTTCGAACTCGAAGGCGATGCTAACGACTATATCGGCAAGGGCCTCTGCGGCGCTCGCATCGTGGTCTACCCACCGCGCGAAAGTCGCATCGTTGCCGCCGAGAACATCATTATCGGTAATACCGTGCTCTACGGCGCTGTCGGTGGCGAGTGCTATTTCGCCGGGGTTGCCGGCGAGCGCTTCTGCGTTCGCAACTCCGGCGCCATCGCGGTTGTTGAAGGGGTTGGCGAACACGGTTGTGAATATATGACAGGCGGGATCACCGTCGTAATCGGCGCCGTCGGGCGCAACTTCGCCGCCGGTATGAGCGGTGGTATCGCCTACGTACTCGACGAAGCCGGCGATTTCGAGCGGCGTTGCAACTTGGCGATGGTCGAGCTCGGATCGATTGATGCCACTGAAGCAACGCCCGAGGCGGACCGTGACACCATCCTGCGCGATATCACGTGTTACGAGAAATACGACGCCACTCGGCTGATCCTGTTGATCGAGCGCCACCTCCACTACACCAACAGCGCTCGTGCACGCGACATTCTCGCAAACTGGAACGATTACGTCGGCAAGTTCGTCAAAGTCATGCCAGTGGATTTCCGCCGCGCCGTACGCGAAATGAACGATCAACCCGAGACGATTTCCGAGCAGACCGAAGCGGCTGCGGAGTAGCGATCGATCATGGGCAAAGTTACCGGCTTTCTGGATTATGCGCGGCACGATCGGCCCTACGAGCCGCCCGATCAGCGCGTCAAAAATTGGCGCGAGTTCACGGTTCCGTTGGCCGAGGAGGAACTGAAGTCCCAGGGCGCGCGCTGCATGGATTGCGGTATTCCGTTCTGCCACCAGGGGTGCCCCGTCAACAACATAATCCCCGAGTGGAATGATCTCGTTTACCGAAGTGAGTGGCGCGCAGCCCTCGACGTCCTCCACTCGACCAATAATTTTCCCGAATTTACCGGTCGCATTTGTCCCGCGCCGTGCGAACAGGCTTGTGTCCTCAATATCAATGACGATCCGGTCACCATCAAAACGATCGAGTGCGCGATCATTGATCGCGGCTGGGACGAAGGTTGGGTTGTACCGGAACCACCGGAACGCAAGAGCGGCAAGCGCGTTGCGGTGGTTGGGTCGGGACCGGCTGGGATGGCATGTTCGCAGCAACTCGCGCGCGCCGGCCACGAGGTCGTATTGTTCGAGAAAGAGACCCGAATCGGCGGCCTGATGCGCTACGGCATTCCCGACTTCAAATTCGAGAAGTTTCGCATCGACCGTCGTATCGAACAGATGGCCGCTGAGGGCGTCGAGTTCCGGGTCAATACCCATATCGGCGTCGATATACCGGCCCAACAAGTCGTTGATGAGTTCGATGCAGTTGTGCTCTCCGGCGGCGCCGAAGACCCACGCAGCCTGGAGCTCCCGGGCCACGACCTTGATGGCGTCCACCTCGCCATGCCGTTCTTGGTGCAGCAGAACAAACGCAATGCTGGCGACGACGTCCCGGCGGCAGAGGCGGATGGTGCCATAACGGCTACCGGCAAAAATGTTGTTGTGATCGGCGGTGGCGATACGGGCTCGGATTGCATCGGTACGTCGAATCGGCAGCAACCGCTAAGCGTCACCTCGCTCGAAATTCTACCCAAGCCGCCAAAGCAACCCGATATCGAAATGACGTGGCCCAATTGGCCGCTAAAACTGTGGACATCGTCGTCTCACCAGGAAGGCGTCGAACGCGATTGGAGCGTATCGACCAAAGAGTTCCTCGGCGACGAAAACGGTA
>CAUZWH010000048.1:0-12194 GCA_963583675.1 Alphaproteobacteria bacterium | reverse complement strand
CAAATCAGCAACATAACACGCGTTCTTAGGTCCGCCAATTGGGTGACGCGGAGACCCCTTGCTAAACCCCACGATAGCGTTGCTGGCTTGTTGATTGGACGTTACCCTGCCCGAAAGTGGACATACGGATCGGGAAACCATAGTGGACACCACCCCCATCGAGATCGTTTCGTCGGCCTGCCCGCACGATTGTCCGTCGACCTGCGCATTAGAGGTCGAGCGGATCGATGCACGATCGATCGCCCGCATCCACGGCGCGAGGGACAATAGCTACACCGACGGCGTGGTCTGCGCTAAAGTCGCGCGTTACGCCGAGCGGGTGCACCACCCCGAGCGCTTAAAATCGCCTCTCAAACGCACCGGCACTAAAGGCAACCGGGCCTTCACGCCGATCAGCTGGGACGATGCCCTCGACGAGGTCGCCGAGGCGTTTGTCAATGCTGCGCAACGCCTCGGCCGTGAGACCGTGTGGCCCTATTACTATGCCGGGACAATGGGCCTGGTGCAGCGTGACGGTATCAACCGCCTGCGCCACGTTATGGGTTACTCGGGGCAGGACAACACCATCTGCTCACGGATTTCATCGATCGGTTGGGAAGCCGGTGTCGGCGCCAAAATGGGCCCCGATCCCCGCGAAATGGCACAGTCCGACCTTATAATTCTGTGGGGCAACAACGCCGTTGCGACGCAGGTCAATGTGATGACCCACATTGCCAAAGCGCGTAAGCAGCGTGGTGCCAAACTGGTGGTGGTGGATCCTTACCGCAATGCCTCGGCCGAGGGCGCGGATCTCCATATTTGCCTCAGGCCCGGCACCGACGGTGCGCTCGCCTGCGCCATGATGAACGTCTTGTTCGCCGAAGGCCTGGCCGATTGGGACTACCTACGCCGCTACAGCGATGTTCCTGATGAACTGGCCGAACACGTAAAAACCAGAACTCCGGCATGGGCTTCGGCAATCACCGGGCTGGCGGAAAACGAGATCGTTTCGTTCGCGCGCCTCTACGGCACCACACCCAGGAGCTTCATCAGACCCGGTTACGGCTTCACGCGCTCACGCAATGGTGCGGCGAATTTCCATGCTGTGACCTGTCTGCCGACCGTTACCGGTTTCTGGCAACATAAGGGCGGCGGCGCGTTCTTCTCGAATTCCGACATCTACCACATCGACAAAACGTTGATTGAAGGATTGGACGCCGTTGATGGTGCGGTGCGCGTCCTCGATCAATCGCGGATCGGGCCGGTGCTCACGGGAGAGAAAAAGGATATTGGCGACGGGCCCCCGGTTACCGCAATGATCATTCAGAACACCAACCCGATGGTCGTGGCGCCCGAACTGGTCAAAGTGCACGAGGGATTCGCGCGTGAGGATCTGTTTGTTTGCGTGCATGAGCAGTTCATGACCGAAACCGCAGCGATGGCTGACATCGTGTTGCCGGCCACTACGTTTCTGGAGCATGACGATTTCTACGTCGCGGGCGGTCACTCGCACCTGCAGATCGGCCCCCGAGTTATCGACCCCTACGCCGAAGCGCGCGCCAACCACGACGTGTTATGCGCGCTTGCTGAGCGGCTCGGCGCCGATCATCCCGGGTTTGGGATGACGGCTTGGGAGCTCATTGACACCACGCTGCAAGCCTCGGGCTGGCCCGGCGCCGACGCGGTCGCGGCTGCGCGGTGGATTGATTGCCAGCCCGATTTCGATACTGCTCATTTCATCAAAGGATTTCCCACGGCGGACGGAAAGTTTCGTTTTCGTCCGGATTGGGCGTCGGCCGGATCGGATTGGGCGGTTATGCCGGAGCTTCCCGATCACATGGAGGTCATCGAAGAAGTCGATCATACGCACCCGTTTCGCATGGTCACTGCGCCGGCGCGCAACTTCCTCAATTCGAGCTTTACCGAGACGCCAACCTCGCGTGCGCGCGAGGCGCGACCATCGGTTCTGATCCATCCCGACGTCGGCGATGAACTTGGCATCGAAGACGGTGCGCTGGTGCGGCTCGGCAACCAGCGCGGCACGGTAATGCTACACGCGCGGCTATTTTTGGGCGTTCAGCGCGATGTGGTGGTGGTTGAGTCGATCTGGCCGAATGGTAGTTTTGTCGAAGGCATCGGTATCAACGCATTGGTCGGCGCCGACCGTGCGCCGCCCGGCGGGGGCGCCGTGTTTCACGATACCGCGGTATGGCTCAAATGCGAGCCGGTAGTCGCCACTCAGTCCACGCCAGAGAAGGCATCGCAAAGTGCGGCGTGAAGAGCGAGGTTGGCGGCGATGCAGGTGTTGTGGCGGATCGTTTCGCGGTTATAGCGAAAGCGCTCGCCCGAGGTCTTGGTCACAGCACCGCCGGCTTCGGTGACTAACAGATCGGCAGCCGCCAGGTCCCAGTCGCTCTTGCCGTTGAGCGAGACCACCCCATCGAAGCGACCACCAGCGACCAGAGCTAGTCGATAGGCGATGGATCGCGGATCAGCGGTTTCTATATCGGTGAAAATATCGGGATCGTGCGCTCGTTTCAGCGCTCGCCGACGCAGCAACAGGCGTGCGCCAGCGCAAGCAGCGTGGTCGGTTACTCGAACGAGTTCGTTGTTTAGTCGGCAACCGCCACCCTTTGTCGCTTCCCAAAATTCGTCGGTCGCGGGATTAAAAACCACGGCTGCAACCGGCTCGCCGCGGTTGGCGAGAGCTACTGCGACAGTAAATTCAGCTTGCCCATCGAGGAATGCAGAGGTGCCGTCGATCGGATCGACGATCCATACTGTGTCGGAGTCGAGGCGGGCTAGATCGTCCTCGCTTTCTTCCGATAGCCAGGCATAGTCGGGGCGGGGACCGTCGAGTCGATCCCGGAGCAGATTATTGACAGCAATGTCCGCTTCACTGACCGGTTCACCCGCTCGTTTCTCCCAAGATTTCGGGTTTGCCCGGAAATAGGTCATGGCCAGCGCACCGGCTTCGCGCACTGACGCTTTGAGTAATGCGTGGCTGCTCTGCAACTCAGCGGCGGGGAGGGGTGAACCTGATATTGGTGGCACGTCCGACCTACGTGCCTGCGACAGTCATACCATCGATCCGTATTGTCGGTGCGTCCGTGCCGTGCCGGAATACCAGGTCGTTGGCAGGAGTCAGTGCCTTGAACATATCCTTGAGGTTGCCCGCGATCGTCAATTCGCTGACCGGATAGCAGAGTTCACCGTTCTCGATCCAAAATCCGGCGGCACCACGGCTATAGTCGCCAGTGACTCCATTGACTCCGAAGCCAATTAAATCCGAAACGTACAGGCCCTCGGCGATGTCACTCATCAAAGCGGTGGGTGTTTGCTCGCCGGCCGTCATGTAAAGATTGCTTGTGCCGGGCGAGGGCGGTGAGGCGGTGCCGCGTCCGGCATGGCCGGTCGTGGTGAGGCCGAGTTGACGCGCCGAACTCGAATCCAGCAACCACGTTGCCAATTTGCCATCATCAACCAACGTATAGCGACGATTGGCGACACCCTCGGCGTCAAACGGTTTGGATCCCAATCCGCGCGGCCGGTGCGGATCATCAACGATCTCGATTCCTTCACGAAAGACCGCTTCGCCCATCTTCTCCTTGAGAAAACTGGTGCCGCGAGCGACCGACGTGCCCGTAATCGCCCCCGCCAGATGCCGAACGAGACTGCTGGCCACGCGCGGCTCGAAAATAATCGGCACCTGCGAACTTGCCACTTTGCGCGGATTGAGACGCCGCACCGTGCGCTCGGCGGCAAGCCGCCCAATATCTTCGGGCGCATCGAGATCGATCGCATGACGCGCCGACGAATATTCCCAGTCGCGCTCCATCGCGGTGCCTTCACCGGCGATAACCGCCACAGCTGTGCTGTGGCGTGAGGCGGCATAGGTCCCGTGAAACCCGTGGCTTGTGTAAAGCGCGATCCCGGACCGACCCCAGCTCGCGCTGGCGCCTTCTGAATTGGTGATCCCGGTGACGGAACGCGCGCTGTCCTCGGTCGCAGCGGCGGAAGCGATCAATGTTTCGGTTGACGGTTCCTCCGAGTCGAGGAGATCGAGATCCGGGAACGTTTGCGCCAACAGGTTCGAATCAGCCAGCCCGCAATAGGGATCCTCGCTGGCCGCCTTTGCCATCGCCACGGCGCGTTCGACAAGTTCGTCTAGGGCGTGAGATGCCGTATCGCTCGACGACACAATAGCCTGTTGCTTGCCGATTAGTACGCGCAATCCAAGATCGCGCGATTCGGAACGTTCGATATTCTCGCGCTCACCAAGCCGGTTCGAAACCGAGAGCGAGGCGCTATCGAACATCACTGCGTCCACGTTATCCGCGCCCGCCTTGCGGGCCCGCGTAACGACATCTTCCAAGAGCTCGAGCGCTGTCATTCCAAATTTTTCGAAGGTGGCTGGGGGTTGTGGTAATTCGATCGAAGGATGACTGGTTATATAGGGGCGACACACCTCGCGGCCAGTCCCATAGGCGCCATGCCCAGTTATTTTGCCGTGAGCATCCCTTCCTGCTTTAGCCAATTGAACGAATCCTCAACCATCGTTCTCAAGTCGACGGCTTCGAACCCGAGTTCATCCTTGGCTTTAGTCGAGGTGATATAGGGGTGTTCGCAGACTAGCGCTGCCCCTTCCGGGGAAATATCGGGTTCCTTTCCCGAAAAGGCGGCGATGGCGGTGTTGACGCGGCCGATCAATTTCAACAAAACCCCCGGCGCGGCCCGCTTTGGAACCTTGCGGCCGAGCAGCTCGCCGATGATTTTTACGAATTCGACGTAGTTGGAGTCGACTCCCGTAAGGAGATAGTTTTCGCCCGTACGCCCGCTTTCGAATGCTGCTAGATGGGCTTTCCCGACAGCCTCACCGTGAGTGAACGAGCCACCTCCGGGCGGTACGCCCGGGAGTTTTTGATTGTCGACCATGACAATCATTCGGGCCCAGCTGCGGGTGTCGTAGCGGCCAACAATATGCGGTGGATTGAGGATTGCGGCGTCGAGGCCACTCTCGATCCCCTTACGCACTTCCTGCTCGCCCTGAAATTTGCTGCGGAAATAGTTGATCCAGGAACGACCGCCGCATTGCGTGGCCGTCTCGTCGAATGGTTCGGGAATCGATCCGTAGGCGGCGATCGATGAAGTGTGGATGAATCGTTTGGCACCGGCTGCCAGAGCCGCGTCCACCATGTTGCAGGTGCCGTCAATATTGGTTCTATTTTGTTGCGCATTGGCGCCCGACCACAGCGAGGTATCCCCGGCAACGTGGAAAACGGCATCTACGTTGGCGGGAATCGCATCCTTTAACGACGCCGCATCGTCGATTGCGCCGGTCACAAGAGTCACCGGAAATACTTCCAAATAGTTGAGATTGGCTGTTGGGCGGTGCAACGCAGTGACGTCCCAATCGCTCGCCGCTAACTGCTCTACCACATTGAGCCCGAGAAATCCGGTCGCGCCCGTAACGAATGCTGTCGGCATTGACGGTCTCCTTAGATCACAACAGGTTTGGGTATATCGTACGTCTAAACGTCGAGTTCGCCCGGCCGGCCGCGCAGCGCCTTGCGGCCGAGCTTGCGAAGGTTCTTGGTTGTCCTCTGGTCGGCACCGCCGCTTTGGCGGGCGGCTTCCACCGCTTCGGCGCTTGTAGCGACATCGACCCCGAGTTGCCGCGTCAACTCCTCCAGGCGGGCGGCGACATTCACGGTATCGCCGACCACCGCATATTCGAGGCGCTTTTCTCCGCCGATATCTCCGATTACGACGGGTTCCTAATGAACGCCCACAACCACTCGGATCGCCTTCTCGCCACGTCGCTCGCGTTCGGCCGACCATTCGCCGATCGACGTAATCATGGTGTGAGCGCAGGCGAGGGCATTGGATGCATCATGGGTAGTCGTATGCGGTGTTCCGAACGTCGCCATCAAGCCATCGCCGAGATATTTATCGAGGGTGCCCGCATAGCCGAGGATGCCGAATACCAGGAGGATGACATCAGTAGTAGAGCACCGCCCAGTTGGTGTTTTCTACAAATAGCCAGGCACCGATGATAGCAACCGCCACGGCGCGAACATGGGCCCCTTGCACTTGGCTTCGATGTTCGGCGTGGTCGAACGCTTCTTCGACTCGATCGCGTGGCTGGGGTGCCGAGTCAGTTGATGGCGGGCTCGCCGCCAGGGTCATGGTCGCTTCGGCCATGGGCTACGCCTCGTGCTGAGTGAGGTGCCGGTATCTAGGGAACGTAGGGACGCGGGCGGGCTACTTCCAGATCGGTCGACCTGAACCGGGCAGGCCCAGCTTGGACCATTTCTCGGTGACTGTTTCGACGATGTCGTCTGACATGCGTATCTGGGTGCCCCAGGTGCGGGTCGTTTCGGGTTTAATCTTATTGGTGGCATCCAGCCCGATTTTGCTGCCGAGGCCGGATTCGGGTGAGGCAAAGTCGAGATAATCGATCGGCGTTCCTTCCACGACGGTAATGTCGCGAGCCGGGTCCATGCGGGTCGACAGCGCCCACATCACGTCTTTCCAATCGCGCGCGTTGATATCGTCGTCAACCACGATCACCCATTTCGTATACATAAATTGCTTGAGATACGACCACACCGCCATCATCACCCGCTTAGCGTGCCCCGGGTAGGCTTTGCGGATTGACACCACGGCGATGCGATAGGAACAGCCTTCGGGCGGCAGCCAGAAATCGACGATCTCGGGAAATTGCTGGATTAAGAGCGGAACGAACAACTCGTTGAGCGCCTCGCCGAGGATCGAGGGTTCATCGGGCGGTCGACCGGTAAACGTCGAGAGGTAAATCGGATCGCGCCGCATCGTGATCGCACTCACGGTAAACACCGGGAACTGCTCGACCGCGTTGTAGTAGCCGGTGTGATCACCGTAGGGGCCTTCGTCGCGATAATCGTCGAGCGCGACATGACCCTCAAGAACGATCTCGGCTTCGGCGGGTACTTTCAGCGGGACGGTTTTGCAATCGACGAGCTCGACGCGCTTGCCGCGCAACAGCCCCGCGAATTGATACTCGGAGAGTGTCTCCGGCACTGGTGTTACGCTGGCAATGATAGTGCCGGGATCAGCGCCGATCACGGCCGCTGCCGGAAGTGGGTCGGGCCGAGCCGCCTGCCATTCGCGGTGATGCTGGGCGCCGCCCCGGTGCTTGAGCCAACGCATCAGAGTTTGGTTGCGGCCGATAACTTGAAGCCGGTAGACGCCGAGGTTGAACGCATCGTCGCGCGCGGCCGGTCCTTTGGTGACGATCAGCGGCCAGGTAATAAGCGGCGCCGGTTCATTGGGCCAACAGGTCTGCACTGGCAGCGCGCCTAGATCGATCTCATCGCCCTGCAGCACGATCTGCTGGCAGGGTGCGTTGCCGCGTACGGTCTTGGGCCGCATCGCCATTGCGGTTTTGACCAGCGGTGCCATATCGAGGGCGTCGCGGATCCCGCTTGGGGGCTCGGGCTGGCGTAGAAAGGCCAGAGTTTCACCAAGTTCGCGTAAGCCCGAGGGCTCGCGGTCCATGCCGCGGGCGACGCGCTCGACCGTGCCGAACAAATTGGCCAGAACCGGCATGTCACTACGGGTGCCGTCACTGCGGATCGGGTTTTCAAACAAGACCGCGGGACCACCCTCGGACAGCAACCGCGTTTGGATCTCGGTCATTTCGAGCACGGTCGAGACCGGTTCGCGCACGCGTACGAGCCCGCCATTGGACTCGAGCTTGTCCATGAAATCACGGAGAGAGGAATAGGCCATCATACGCCTGCAAGACTATTGATTGATCAACTGCAGTATATACGCCGGTCCGTCGTGAACACCTCGCCTCATAACGCATCATTGGCGGCGGCGATCCGTGCGACTACTTTGTCCAGGCGATGATCGTCACGCCCGAACAACTCCACCTTGCGACGCAGTATCCCTACGATCCGCCGCACGAATCATTCTTGTTCGTAAACGGCCGCGCCCTGCAGATTGTCGATTGCGGCCGCGATCCGCTTGTCGATGCCCAGGTTCAGATGGGCGACCGAATCGTGCGCGCCGCGGATGCCTTGGCCGAGCTCGGCGCGGTCGATACGCCAGGAATGGAGGCTCGAACACCGGTGCTCTCATACGGCTCCAATACCTCGCCGTTCGGGATCGACCGCAAATATGCGCGTATGTACGACCAGGGCCCAGTGGTCATTCCAGCGATCGCGTGTGACCTCGATGGCCATGACGTCGTTTTCTCGCCGCATTTCTCATGCTGGGGAACGATTCCGGCAACAATCGCCGCGTCCTCCCAAACCAAGGTGCGATTGATCGTTCTCTACCTGGCGCCCGCTCAGCTCGAACTGATGAACGATGTCGAGCGCGGACCCCCGCCGGCTCGCGAGGGCAACTACGTGTTCGGCTGCCTAACCGGAATCGGACTACAGCTCGACGGCGGCGCGACGCTGTCCGAGGTACCGACCTACGTGTCGCATTACGGCATTCTCGCGCTGGATGCCCAACCGGTCGCGCTAACCGCTATTAATGCCGGCGGGCGGCGGCACCCCGGAATGACCGGCGCGGAGCTCCTCGTACGCGTTCAGCAAGACTTGGCCGTGTCATTGCCCCGCAAGGAGTTCCTGGCGCAGCTCATCGCCGATATCGACTTTCGACGCGCCTGCACGGCGCGTCTCGCCGAACGGGCCCTTAGTATCGATTTGCCCGGTTTCGTGGCGGAATCCGTTTAAGCGGCGACGCTGCCGGCAACGATGCTGACGAAGACAATCCAACCGAACCATTTGTTCGATTTGAAGGTGGCCAGGCAATTAGCAGGGTCGTCGTAGCGCACACCCCGCACTTGCCGAATCGTGTGACCCACAGCCGCCAACAAACCGGCATAGAACGGCCACGCCAGTTGCGATAGCCAGCCAGCAACCGCGATCCCGACAACCGTGACGGTAAAAAATCCGATGAGCCAGGGGCGCGTTCCGTCACCGAGCAACAGGGCCGTCGATTTCATGCCAAACAGCGCATCACCCTCGCGATCCTGATGCGCGTAAATCGTGTCGTAAGCCAGGGTCCAGGAGATACCGGCAACGTAGAGGACGAACGCCGCCCAACTCAGCGTGCCGGTCACCGCGGCCCAACCCAGGAGCGCGCCCCAGTTGAACGCGAGGCCAAGAAACAACTGCGGCCAATGCGTGAACCGCTTGGAGAAGGGATACACGAACGCTGGGATCAACGATGCAATCCCAACGAACAAAGCAAATTGATTGAAGCCGAGGAGGATACAGGCCGCGATCAGCCACAGCGCAACCATGAAGATGGCGGCTCGGGTAACCGTGATCTGTCCGGCGGGAATAGGCCGCGACCGGGTGCGCTCGACGGCCGCATCGAGGTCGCGATCGAGGATGTCGTTGAACGTGCAACCGGCACCTCGGGTGAGCAACGCGCCCATCCCGAACATCACAAACAAGACTGGGTCGGGCCAGCCGCCGGCCCATAGGCCGGTTGGCGCCCAGCCGGGGATGCTGCCGCCCGAACTTGCCGGAAGGGCATGGTTGGCGGCTAGGGCTATGCACCACCAACACGGCCACAGCAATAGCCACGTGCCAATTGGCCGGTCAATGCGCATGAGCTTTAGATAAGGGCGCGCCGGCCGGGGGATCCATCGATCAACCCAGTGATTGGCCGGCATATCGCCGGTGACGAAAGGGGTCGCCTCCGACATGGGCTTCGTGATATCGCGTAACGACCCGGCGCTCAAGGGCGCGCCCGATATTAGGTGTTCCAGTGTCGAGAGAACCTACATCCACCGTGCGCTTATTCGTTGATCGTGAACTCACGACCGGCGCAGCGTTCGAACTCGATAAGCCCCAGGCGCACTACCTAGTGAACGTCATGCGATTGGCCGTCGGTAGCGACTTGAGTTTGTTCAATGGGCGTGACGGCGAATGGCGTGCCACCATCACCAGCAGTAGCAAGGGGCGCGTTGGCCTGGGTCTCGAATCTTGTACGCGTGAGCAGGATTGTGGACCGGATCTGTGGCTGGTTCAGGCGCCGATCAAAAGCGCGCGTATGAAAACGGTGATCGAGAAGGCAACCGAACTCGGGGTCGCCGCGATCCTTCCGGCGGTCACGCAGCACACGGCGGTATCAGGCGTCAACGTCGACCGGCTCCGCGCGACCGCCATTGAGGCGGCTGAACAATGTGGTCGGTTATCGGTTCCAGCGGTCCAAAACCCGAAGAGCCTTGATCAATTGATCGACACCTGGCCACCCCATCGATGTCTGGTTTTCTGTGACGAAACCCGCGCGGCCCGCCCGCTGATCGATGCTGTGCGCGAAGCGGTCGGCCAGAATGACGGCGGTCCCTGGGGCCTATTGATAGGCCCTGAGGGTGGGTTCTCGGGCGACGAGGTCGACAAACTTCGGCGCCAGCCTTTCGTGATACCTGTCAAATTAGGCCCCCGGATATTACGTGCTGATACGGCCGCGATTGCCGCATTGAGCCTGTGGCAAGCAGTTGCCGGAGATTGGCGCAACGGGTCCGACTAAACAGCGACTTGCAGATAGTCCTCCATTTCTGGATAAATGCTTGTCGCTGAGCCGGCCCACACTAAGTAAGAAACCGGACAAGTTTGAGGTATTGATGGCGAATACCGGCGCGTCGCCGGCCGATCTTGTTGCGAACCACCAACAACTCGTCGAACACTTCGCGACCGGTAACAAACCGGCCGAGGATTGGCGAATCGGCACGGAGCACGAAAAGTTTGGTTTTCGATTGGCAGATCGAAAGCCGCTCACCTATGACGGCGCGCACGGTATTCACGCTTTGTTTGATGGCCTATGTGAGCGCTATGGCTGGCAGCCGGTGCTCGAAAACGGCAAGCCGATCGCGCTGACCTATAACGGGCAGTCGGTGTCGCTCGAGCCGGGCGGCCAACTCGAGCTATCCGGTGCGCCCCTCGAAACGCTGCACCAAACCTGCGATGAAGTTCACTCGCATCTGGCCCAGGTAAAGACCATCAGCGAAGAACTCGACATTGGCTTTCTCGGTATTGGCTTTACTCCGGATTGGACCCGGCGAGACATGTCGGTGATGCCCAAAGCCCGGTACGGGATCATGCGCGCCTATATGCCCAAACGCGGGAACCTCGGCCTCGATATGATGTTTCGTACCTGCACGATTCAGGTCAACCTGGACTTTGCCAACGAGGCCGACATGGTGAAGAAATACCGTGTTGCACTCGCGCTCCAACCGATTGCGACCGCGTTGTTCGCGAACTCCCCCTTCACCGAAGGAAAGCCGAACGGGTTTCTTAGCCGCCGCAGCGAAACCTGGAATGATACTGATCCGGATCGCACCGGCATCCTGCCCTTCGTGTTCGAGGATGGTATGGGCTTCGAGCGCTATGCCGATCACGCGCTCGACGTGCCCATGTATTTCGTCTACCGCGACGGCAAATACATCGATGCCTCCGGACAGTCGTTTCGCGACTTCATGAACGGAAAATTACCGGCACTCCCCGGGGAACTCCCAACCATGCTCGATTGGGAGGATCATCTGACCACGTTGTTTCCCGAAGTCCGTCTTAAAACCTTTCTCGAGATGCGCGGCGCGGACGGCGGACCCTGGCGACGCATTTGCGCACTGCCGGCACTGTGGGTAGGGCTGCTTTATGACACGACTGCTCTCGACGCCGCCTGGGACATTGCTAAGAACTGGACCATCGCGGACCACGCGGCGCTACGCCAGGATGTTCCGCGGCGCGCATTCGACGCGGTGGTCGCCAATCGCAAAGTGGGTGATATTGCGCGCGAGATGATTGAGATATCGGAGCAGGGATTACGCAATCGAGCGCGCCACGACCGCTACGGTGAGGATGAAGCGCATTTTCTTGATGTGCTTAAGACCATTCTCGATTCGGGCAAAACACCAGCCGAGGACTTGCTCGATCAGTACCACGGCGAGTGGGACGGTCAGGTGGCGCCGGTTTACGACCGGTTTGCTTTCTAAGCTTACCTGACCTTGATGCGCGCACCGGCCGCTGTTTCAATCACGGTTTGTGTCATCTCCCAAAACGCGCTGGTATAGGCGAAAAATGCGAACCGTGCATCGGTGGCGTCACTCGCTTCGACCTTTCGCCCGACTCCCTGCAGAGCCCGCGACCACACGATCATCGCTTGGCGGGCTTGTAACTGGTGGTCGCGAGAATAGCGGGCATGCA
>CAUZWH010000047.1:0-12298 GCA_963583675.1 Alphaproteobacteria bacterium | reverse complement strand
GGATGCCGCAAGAATTCGTTGACGTTGCCAATGACAAGTTGGCTGCGATTAACTCCGCTTACGACCGCGTTGCCAAGCAGCGCGGCTTGACGTAGGCGAATGCGCCGCAGGTGGCCGGCAGTCGCGTGAATCGCTGGCGCCCCAACGGTAGGTGTGGGAGGGTTCGCGAACGGGAGGCGCCCGCCTGCCCGAAGCAGCAAGATCGACGCGAGCACACCGTGAAAGCCAAGCAATGATGGCCGCATCGTGAAGGCTAATTGGGTCGTGGTCCTTCCCCGCCATTGCTAATCAGCATGGCGTGCTGCATGCGGGCTGGGGCGTTCGTCTGATCAAGGCGGGCCAGCCGGTTGCGGTGGTGCATCCGGTGATCGACGGTAAACGCGGATTGCCGACACTCGGCTTTTTAGCGTTGTCCAAGGCATCGAAAAACAAGGAAGCGGCGCATTGGTTGCTGAATGAGCTCATCAGCGAGGCGCAGCAGGAGAAGTGGCACAACGTCGCTGGTATCGTCCCGGTGAATAGTAAGACGCTGGCGAAGGTTTCCAGTGATCCGGTGCGTGGTAAAGACGGAAAACCGGCGCTTACCCTTGATGCAAAGGAACTCGCTGACGCCTACTACGTCGACTACTCGTATTACGACGCCAAGAAATGGAATGAGTAATTCAACGGGATCTTCTTCAAGTGATAAAGATTGCGTAACAATTCCAGCTTCAGTTACCCGGGGACGCAGATCGCGTTCCCGGGCATTTCTTTGCCGGTTAGCCCTTGCGACTGACAGGCGATGAAGAATCTCCCCTCAATAAATTTCGACCCGCGTCCCAAAGGACAAGACGTCGATATCCTGATCTTTCACTACACGGGCATGCGGAGCGCCCAAGCCGCGCTCGATCGCCTGTGTGATCCGGTCGCTAAAGTCAGCGCCCATTACGTGATCGATGAGGATGGCGACTGCTACCGGCTGGTCGATGAAGGCGACCGAGCCTGGCACGCGGGCGTGGCGAGTTGGGCCGGCGCTACCGATATCAATGCGAGATCGATTGGCATAGAGGTCGTCAATCCGGGCCACGAATGGGGCTATCGACCGTTCCCGGCTATCCAGATGGCGGCCTTACGCGACCTGGCCCGCACCATTTTGGGCCGCCATCCGATCCCACCGCAGCGCGTGCTAGCCCACTCCGACGTCGCACCTGATCGGCGTCAAGATCCGGGCGAATTGTTTGGCTGGTCGCAATTGGCCGAAGCGGGAATCGGTATCATGCCACGCAACGCACTCGCGCCTTTAGAACGTGGCGCTCTGGGGCCGGGAGATCGTGATGCCGAAGTCGAAGGGTTGCAGGTCAAGCTGGCAAGTTTCGGCTACGGGCTTGGCACGAGCGGCATCTACGATCGGGCGACCGAATTCGTGATGCGCGCATTTCAACGCCACTTCCGACCAGGCCGGATTGACGGAATCGCCGATACCGAGTGCCAACTCGCACTCGATGACCTGTTGCTCCAGGCTTGACCCATCTGGTCAGCGGCGTATTTTCCTGATTGTGCCAGATCGCCGGATGGTCGCTGCCTTAGGGTGGAGGAAAGTCCGGGCTCCGCGGAGACACGGTGCCGGGTAACGCCCGGCGGGGGTGACCCCAGGGAAAGTGCCACAGAAAGCAAACCGCCGCGTTCACGGATTCGTTCGTCGACGCGGTAAGGGTGAAAGGGTGCGGTAAGAGCGCACCGCGTCGCTGGTAACAGGGACGGCACGGTAAACCCCACCGGGAGCAAGACCAAATAGGGACGGCGCGTGCCAATTCGTTGGTACGGCCTGTGTTTCCAGGCTAGTCGTCCGGGTAGGTTGCAAGAGGCGTTTGGTGACAAGCGTCCCAGATGAATGACTATCGCCTGGCTTGTCCAGGGACAGAACCCGGCTTACAGGCGATCTGGCGCAGTTTTCCGGGAGTTCTAGATAATTTCCCAATAAGAACGTTTGATGAACAAAGTATCGCCACAATTGAACGCAAGAATTGACTGAGGGTACATAATTGAGGACTAAAAGAAGCAGGCACTAATCAAGTGTTGATGAGAAATACGAGGCGCAAACTCTTATTATTCCTAATAAATTCCATCATTTCCCGTTGACGACCATATAGTCCCATGATATCCCATGATGTCCCAATGAGGCTGCCGATTGGCGCACTCGTCGTCGTGCATACGGGACATGAACAGGGCTGGTGGCTATTTGGGAGAGCGCAATGGCGCTGTTCCTTTCTAAATACATCAACAAGGTCGACAAAAAAGGCCGCGTGTCGGTTCCTGCGTCGTTTCGTGCGGAGCTATCCGACGAGAGTTTCCCCGGCATTATCGTACGACCGTCGTTCGTCTCCGAGGCGATCGATGCTTGTGGTCGCGCCGCACTGCAGGAACTCCAACGCGGCGTCGGACGTTTCAATCCATTTACCGAAGAACGCGCCGGCTTCGCGAACGCCATTTTTGCTCGCAGCCACCCGGTGCCGTGGGACGGCGAAGGCCGCGTTATCGTGCCTGCCGAGCTCCTTAGCCACGCAGCGATTACCGATTACGCACTCTTCGTAGGCCTGGGCGACACATTCCAGGTTTGGGAGCCCGAGCGTTATGCCGAGGTAGAGCGCGAGGCGATCGAGCTGGCGCGTCAACAACGCGCAACGCTTGCGGTTGATACGACCCGCACGGGAGATTCGGGATGACCGGGTCCACCCCAACCGAGGTTCAGCCCGCGCATCATAAGCCGGTGATGGTCAGCGAAATGTTGGCGGGCCTATTGCCGCAGTCGAACCAGAACTATGTGGATGCGACGTTCGGCGCCGGCGGTTATAGCCGCGCAATATTGGCGGCCGCCGACGGTCATGTTTGGGGCATCGATCGCGACCCCGAAGCCCTTATCAGGGGACGTGACCTCGTGGCGGAAAGTGCTGGTCGTTTCGACATATTGCCGGGCGCGTTCGGTGACATGGAGGACCTGCTCGCGTCGATCGACGTACATCAAGTCGACGGCGTTGCCTTTGACCTTGGCGTCTCATCGCCGCAGCTCGACGATGCCGCCCGGGGCTTTTCGTTCTCAGCCGATGGGCCGCTCGACATGCGTATGGCGAACGCCGGCCAAAGCGCTGCCGACTTCGTCAACACCGCCACCGAGGCAACTCTGGCTGACGTGATTCACAATTATGGCGAAGAGCGCTTTGCCCGCCGAATCGCCCGCACCATCGTGCGCGAGCGAGCACATCAGCCGATCGAGCGCACCAAACAGCTGGCAGAGCTGGTGTCGAACGCGGTGCCATCGACAAGCGCTCGGCGTCAGGGCATCCATCCGGCGACGCGTACATTCCAAGCGGTGCGCATCTATATCAACGACGAACTCGATGAACTCAGGCGTGGGCTCGCGGCGGCCGAGCGGTTGCTTGCGGCAGGCGGTCGGCTTGTGGTTGTAGCCTTTCACTCCTTGGAAGATCGTATCGTGAAGGAGTTCTTTCGGATTCGGTCTGGCCGAATGCCGGGCGTCGCGCGTCACCGGCCGGAAAGAGTTATGCCCGCCGCGTCGTTCGACCTTCCCTTTGGGCGCCCCAGGCGTCCCAACGACAGTGAAGTGAACGAGAATCCGCGTGCCCGGTCCGCTCGTCTACGGGCCGGCGTTCGCACCAGCGCACCGGCGTGGCAGCTAGAGGCCGGCACGTGAGGCGGCTTTTGATCATCGGCGGCGTGTTTCTGGTCGGTGCTCTGGCGTTTGGGCTCTACACCTTGAAATACGAGGTTCAGCAACTTGAAGACCGCTATGCCGCCGCTAATCGGGCGATCCTCGTGGAGCAGGAAGCAATCCGGATTCTGAAGGCCGAGTGGAGCTTCCTCAATAATCCAACCCGTCTTTCCGCATTGGTCGAGCGTCACCTCGACCTTAGCCCCGTCGTCGCCGATCGCATGGTTACGCTCGGCGAGATCCCGATGGGGGCAGATTGGGGCGCCGATCGCTTGCCGGTGAAAGAGGCAAAATGATGGGTCGTGAAACCAAGAGAGTGACTCCGTGGGCGCCGTATGGCGCTGTTGGTGGGCCGGGTCCAGCCACCGAATCGAAGATTGAGGCGAGCCGCAATCGTGTGGTCGCGGTCGCCGTCGGCTTTGCGCTCGCATTTGCAGTTCTGGGGGTTCGCCTAGTCGACTTAACGTTGCTCGAACCGGGATCCGAGCCGCGACTCAGTACTGCCGCCGGACGCATTAGCCACGAACGCGCAGATATCGTCGATCGCAATGGCGCATTGCTCGCGGCCAATCTTCGTACCGCGTCGGTTTATGCCGATCCGCAACGGGTGATCGATCCGACCGCGGCGGCCAATAATCTGGCCGCAATCATCGCCGGCCTCGACCCTGACGACGTCTACGCAAAGCTCACCTCGAAGCGCCGCTTCGTATGGATCAAGCGAGGGCTGTCACCGGCTGACCAAAACGCGGTCCACCAGTTGGGAATCCCGGGTGTTGCATTTCAGATCGAGCAGCGCCGGCTCTACCCGCACGGGCGCCTCGCGGGACATGTCCTCGGATTTACCGGGATAGACAACCGCGGTCTTGCTGGAGTCGAGCGCAACTTCGACGACCAGCTCAGTGTGCCAAGTCGTCAACGCGCAGGCGCATTGGTGTTGAGCATAGATCACCGCGTTCAATTCATCCTAGAGCAGGAAGTCGCGGCGGTGCATGAGAGGTTTAAAGCAAAAGGCGCGGTAGGGCTGGTAACCGACGTCATCACCGGTGAGGTGCTGGCGCTGGCTTCTCTACCGAATTTCGATCCCAATAACCCCGGTGCTGCATCGGCGGACGGTCTGTTCAACCGCGCGACGCTCGGCACCTATGAAATGGGGTCCACTTTTAAGGCCTTCACCGTGGCGATGGCACTGGACGCTGGCGTGGCGGATCTCCAAAGCCGCTATGACGCTACGCAGCCGCTCCGGGTCGCTCGTTTTACGATTCGTGATTTTCACGCCCAGAAGAAGTGGCTTTCGGTTCGCGAGGTGTTCATTCATTCGTCGAACATCGGTGCCGCGAAGATAGCAATGGACGTCGGCACGAAACGGCAGCAGGCCTATTTGCGGGCGTTCGGCATGCTCAGCCCGGAACGCATCGAGTTGCCCGAGGTCGGTTCGCCGATCGTCCCCAAACGCTGGCGCGATATTTCGACGATGACGATTGGCTTTGGCCATGGAATCGCGGTATCGCCCATCCAACTCGCGGGCGGCATTGGCGCTCTTGTTAATGGCGGCGTTCGCGTGCCGCTAACGTTGCTCAAGCGTGATCCAGATGCCGATATTCCCGGTCACCGCGTGGTGTCACCGAAGGTATCGAGCCACATGCGCAAATTGTTGCGCTTGGTCGTCGACGAAGGGACCGGCGGCAGGGCTGCGGTTGCGGGCTATCCGGTCGGCGGCAAAACCGGATCGGCTGAAAAACCAGGTGTGCGCGGTTATCGGCGGAAGGCGCTAATTTCGTCTTTCGTCGGTGCGTTCCCGATCGATGCGCCACGCTATCTCGTGCTGGTCATGCTCGATGAACCGGTGGGAACCAAGAAAACGTTTGGCTACGCCACCGGCGGATGGACTGCGGCGCCAACCGTTGGCCGCGTCGTTGAGCGGATAGCGCCGTTGTTGGGCGTTGAACCCGAAGCTCCTGGCAAGTCTCGAACGCCGACGATCCCGATCAACAGTTTTGTACAGAGAGGCGAGAGTGTTGCTCACTGATTTGCTCAACGGTGGCGTCACACCGCCCTTACAGCTCGAGCATAACCCCGAGATCCTCGGCTTAACCGCCGATAGTCGCGACGTTGAGAAAGGCTATCTGTTCGCTGCGCTATCGGGCACGCAGGTGGACGGTGCCGATTACATTGAAGATGCGATCGAACGCGGTGCGGTGGCCGTTCTCGGTGGCGAGAATCTGACGCTTGCACCGAACTCGCCCGCGGTAACGATTCGCGACAGCAGGCCTCGGCGTCGGCTTGCTGAGATTGCCGCTCGTTTCTACCCTCGGCAACCTTCGAACGTCGTTGCGGTAACCGGCACCAACGGTAAAACCTCGGTTGCTCATTTCGTGCGCCAGATCTGGCAGGAGCTGGGCTATCGCTCCGGTACGATTGGCACATTGGGTGCGCAATGGCGGGGTCACGTTCAAACGCTACCGACGACGACACCCGAGCCGGTCCTGCTGCACTGTTTGTTGAATCGGTTCGCGGAAGACGAAGTCGATTGCGTTGCAATCGAAGCCTCTAGTCATGGCCTCGATCAAAACCGTCTTAACGGAGTCGGTATCGGCCACGCCGGATTCACCAATTTCTCGCACGATCACCTCGATTATCACAAATCGCTCGAGTCGTACCTAACCGCGAAGTTGCGGTTGTTCTCAGAGGTGTTGGTGGAAGGCGGAACCGCCGTCCTCAACGCGGACGTTCCCGAGTTCGATAGATTCAACGAGATTTGTCGGCAACGTGGACACCGTGTCTTGAGCTACGGGGTGGCTGGCGAAGGTATCAGATTGGACCGCCACGAGATCGCCGGAGACGCACAGCGGATCGGTATTACGCTTGGTGAGCGGTTCTACGACGTCACATTACCGCTGGTTGGCGACTTCCAAGCGCTCAACGCGCTCTGTGCACTTGGCCTGGTCATCGCGAGCGGCGACGACGAGGAAAAATGTGTTGCCGCCTTGGCACAACTCACCGTCGTACCGGGACGATTGGAGAAAGTGGCAGAACACCCCTGTGGTGCTGGCATCTACGTTGATTACGCACACACTCCTGATGCTTTGGCGCGCGCGCTCGGTGCGCTTAGACCAATCATATCCGGCAAGCTGGTCGCTGTATTTGGAGCTGGCGGTGATCGTGACAGCGAAAAGCGCGCCGCGATGGGAGAAGCTGCTGCACAAAACGCTGATCGGGTGATCATAACGGACGACAATCCGCGTAGTGAGGATCCAGCGACAATCCGTAGAGCAATTTTGGCATCTTGTCCTGGGGCAACAGAAATTGGTGATAGAGCCGAAGCAATTCGCACGGCTCTCGACTGCCTGAGCGATGGTGATGCGCTGCTTATCGCCGGCAAAGGACATGAACAGGGCCAAATAGTCGGCGCTGAAACAGTCCCATTCGACGATAGTGACGTCGTGCGTCGTTCCGTCCGTACCCTCGGGCAGGGCGCGTCATGACCGGGTCGGGCGCGATGCCGTTGTGGACCGCTGCGGATGCGGCACTGGCGACGAAAGGACAAACTTCCACGTCGTGGTTGGCCTATGGCGTCTCGATCGACAGCCGAACGCTGAAGTCCGGCGATCTATTTGTTGCTGTCTGCGGTCCCGACAGCGACGGCCATGACTATGTGGCCGACGCGCTGGCTAAGGGCGCTGCCGCCGCCGTTGTCAGTGGCCACCCAGAGGCTGTGTCGGCCGACGCGCCGCTACTGCGTGTGGACGACACCTTGGCTGGTTTACAGGCACTGGGAATGGCTGCGCGATCGCGGACCAGCGCCCACGTGATCGCTATAACCGGTAGCGTTGGCAAGACCAGTACCAAAGAGGCCCTTCGACTTGCCCTATCGAGCGGTGGCCTCGTGGCCCATGCCAGCGAAGCCAGTTTCAACAATCAATGGGGCGTACCGCTCAGCCTCGCTCGGATGCCTGCGGATTCGGCATTCGGGATTTTCGAACTTGGCATGAATCATCCGGATGAGTTAGAGCCGCTTTCGCGAATGGTTCGGCCGCATGCGGCGATTATCACAACCGTCGAACCCGCCCATCTCGCCTACTTCAAAAACATTGCCGCAATCGCCGACGCCAAAGCGGAGGTCTTCTCAGGACTGGAGCCCGAAGGAACCGCGATCCTGAATCGGGACAATAGCTTCTTTGGCCAACTCGCCGACGCAGCCGAGCGCCACGGCGCTCGCCGCGTGTTGGGGTTTGGCCATGATCCCGCAGCTTGGGCACATATTGTTGATGCCACCACGTTTTCAACCTCGAGCAGCGTATCGGCTGAAATCGGCGGAAAGGCGATCACCTACACGATCGGCGCGGCGGGGCGACATTGGGTTATGAACAGTCTCGCGACACTGGCCACTGTCGCCGCATTCGGCGGTGATCTTGATGAAGCGGCATCGACCATGTCCCAGATGACAGCGCTACGCGGGCGCGGCGAGCGTCACCAGGTACCACTGGGCGCCGGGACGATTGAGGTCATCGACGAGAGTTATAACGCGAGTCCGCCCTCGATGAGAGCGGCGATCGACATGCTCGGCGGGGCTCAGCCGGGTGCCGGTGGGCGCCGCATCGCCGTGCTCGGCGACATGCTCGAGCTAGGTCCGGACTCACCGAGATTACATGCCCAATTGGCACGCGATATCGCCTATTCCCGTATCGATTTGGTGTTCACCGCCGGTAGCAATATGGCTCGCCTGAGTGACGCGCTTGCGTCAGGCGGGCGCGGTCCTCACTGCGACAAGTCGACGCAGCTTGTGACGCCGCTGTTGGATCTCTTGCGGCCTGGCGACGTGGTGATGGTCAAGGGATCGTTGGGCAGTCAGATGACGCTAGTGGTCGATGCATTGCTTGAAGCGAATGACTTCAGCCGACAGGCGAAATGCGGATGAGCGGATACCAGACATATCGGGCCATGCCAGCAAAGCCGGCTAAGGGGAGTTGAGTCGTAATGCTGTTCAATCTCCTTTTTCCGCTGGCCGACGATGTCATCGTCTTCAACCTGTTCCGATACCTAACCTTTCGTACTGGCGGTGCCGTGATGACGGCACTCCTGGTGAGTTTTGTATTCGGACCGTTTGTCATTCGCTGGCTGAAGAGCAAGCAAAAGAACGGCCAACCCATCCGCGACGACGGCCCGGCGCGGCATATCATTGCCAAGCAGGGGACGCCGACGATGGGCGGGTTCCTCATCCTTCTTGGACTTGGCACCGGCACGTTGTTGTGGGCGGATCTCCGAAATCAATATGTGTGGGCGGCACTTCTCGTCACCGTCGGGTTTGGGCTCGTGGGATTTGCCGACGATTACCTCAAGGTCGTCCGCGAGAATCACCGCGGGCTGCCAGGGTATTTGAAATTTGGCCTCGAGATCGTAATCGCCTGCGTCGCTGTGTTGTGGATCATCGAGATCACGCGCGTTCCGCTCGACACGTCGTTGGCGCTGCCTTTTGCGAAAGATTTGTTGATCAATCTTGGGTGGCTGTTCATTCCTTTCGCGATATTCGTATTGGTCGGTTCGTCGAACGCTGTCAATCTCACCGACGGCCTCGATGGGCTCGTGATTGTGCCGGTGATGATCGCCGCATCTGCATTTGCCTTGATCGCCTACCTCGTCGGCAATGCCGTGTTTTCCAACTACCTCCAGATTCACTCGGTGCCTGGGGCGGGTGAGCTAGCAGTTTTTTGCGGCGCGCTGGTGGGAGCGGGATTGGGGTTCCTATGGTTCAATGCGCCGCCGGCAATGGTTTTCATGGGTGATACCGGGAGCCTGGCGATGGGCGGGGCACTCGGGGTGGTCAGCGTGATCACCAAACATGAGTTGGTGCTGGCCGTGATCGGAGGTTTGTTCGTTCTCGAAACCGCTTCGGTAATCGTCCAGGTGGTCTCATTTAAGCTTACCGGGCGCCGCGTGTTTCGAATGGCGCCGCTGCACCATCATTTCGAACAGAAGGGGTGGGCTGAATCCACCATCGTCATCCGATTTTGGATCATCGCGGTCATCCTCGCGCTGGTTGGCCTGGCAACGTTGAAACTGAGGTAACGTGATCGAGGTTTGCCAATACCGCGACAAATCGGTCGCTGTGCTCGGACTAGGGCGCAGCGGACTGGCGGCCGCACGCGCGTTGGCAGCGGGTGGCGCCAACGTTTTGCTGTGGGATGACGACCAACCGCGGCGCGGATCCGGCGAGGCGGCCGCCTTTTCAGTCACAGATCTTCTCGACACGGATTTTGCCGGCGTTGCGGCTCTGGTGCTTAGCCCCGGAATTCCGTTAACCCATCCCGAACCTCACCCTGTCGTGCGCCGCGCGCAAGCGGCCGGGTGCCCGGTCGTCGGCGACGTTGAACTGTTCGCGGGCGCCATTACTCGGACTCCAGTCGTCGGCGTCACCGGAACTAACGGTAAATCGACGACCACGGCCTTGATCGGCCACATCCTTGAGAAATGCGGACGTCGCGTCGCGGTCGGCGGCAATCTGGGTCGGCCGGTGCTGGATCTTCCGATGCTCGATGAGGACGGCGTTTACGTCCTCGAACTCTCATCATTTCAGATTAATTTGGCGGCAGGTCTGGTTTGCAACGTTGCCGTTTTGCTGAACCTAAGCCCCGATCATTTGGATCGGCACGGCGATATGGCCGGATATGTCGCGGTAAAGAAACGTTTATTGGAACAACAAACTGTCGCCGACACGGCGGTGATCGGCCTCGGTGACAGGGAAAGTCGGGAGATCTTTGAAGGTTTGCGCGCGGCGCAAATCCAAAAAGTGATTCCAGTGGGCGTCGGGCAAAGCGTACATGGTGGTGTTTATGTTATCGATGGAACGCTTCACGATGCGATTGGGCCCCAGTCGGCGACGAGCGATTTGCGTGGCATCGACAGTCTCCTTGGAGCTCATAATTGGCAGAACGCAGCCGCGGCGATCGCGGTTGTGTGCGCATTAGGATTAAGTAGCGAGGAAGCCTGCGCGGCATTGCCGAGTTTCCCCGGACTGCCCCACCGGCTTGAACTCATCGCCACGATTGATGGTGTTCGCTTCGTCAATGACAGCAAAGCCACCAATGCGGACGCGACGGCACGGGCGCTCGCGACATTTGAAAATATCCATTGGATCGCCGGCGGTATCGCCAAAGCCGGTGGTATCCAACCACTCACTAGCCATTTTCCCCATGTCGTGCATGCCTATCTCATCGGCGAAGCAGCTGAGGCGTTTAGTGGGACGCTCGGCGCCGGAGTACCGCACACCGTTACGGGCACATTGGATCGCGCGCTCGCGGACGCGTTTGAGCGCTGCCGTGGCGCACCTCGTGGCGACGGTCCGGTTGTGCTGTTGTCTCCGGCGTGCGCGTCGTTTGATCAGTTTCCCAACTTCGAGGCGCGAGGCGATGCTTTTCGCACCCGCGTCAACGCCCTCAAGGCGGACAACCGGATCGCGAATCGAGGTGCACGGTGCTGACCGTTCGCCGTACCGATAACTCGATCGTCGGCCGCTGGTGGTGGACGATCGACCGCTGGAGCCTGCTGGCGATCGTTTTGCTTATTGGGCTTGGCGTCGTGTTAGCCCTAGCTGCCAGTCCCGCGGTGGCCGACCGTCTCGGGCTTGGCTCGTTTCATTTTGTGAAGCGTCAGTTGGTTTTCGCCTTGTTGGCGCTCGCACTCCTTGGCTTCGCGTCCTTCCTTAGCCCGACGGGAATTAGGCGATTGGGCATCCTGGGCTTTGCCGTCGCAGTTACTGCGCTCGCCGTAACCACGTTTATCGGGGTAGAGGTCAATGGCGCACGCCGTTGGCTGGAGATAGGTGGATTTGTCCTACAGCCGTCTGAGTTTATCAAGCCCGTGCTCGTGGTCCTGGTTGCGACGATATTGGTGACAGGCCCACAGCGACCAAAGCTATCTACTTTTGCTCTCACGATCGTGCCTCTGGGTGTGGTGATTACACTCTTGCTCATGCAGCCCGACGTTGGGACCGCCGTGCTGGTTGTCACGGTGTGGCTGACCCAGCTATTCGTGGCGGGGCTACCGCTAATCTGGGTTGCGGCAATCGGCCTGGTCGGTGCGATGGGCGCTGTCGTTGCCTACCTGACACTGCCCCACGTCGCGAGCCGGGTCGATCGCTTTCTCGATCCGGCGGTCGGCGATTCCTTCCAGATCGAGACCGCTCGCGAAGCTTTCTTGCACGGCGGCGTACTTGGGCGCGGCCCGGGAGAGGGCGTGTTAAAGAACGTTCTTCCTGACGCCCACACCGATTTTATCTTTGCCGTCGCGGGGGAAGAGTTCGGTTTGATCACCGGCCTGCTCCTTCTCGGCTTGTTCGCGTTTGTTGTCCTTCGCTGCTTGTCGCGCGCGTTGCAAGCCACTAGCGCCTTCGTGATGCTCGCGGCAACGGGCCTGGTGGTTCAGTTCGGTTTGCAGGCGGTCATCAACATCGGTGTCAATCTAGATCTCATGCCGACAAAGGGGATGACGCTTCCCTTCATTAGTTACGGTGGTTCGTCGCTGATCGGCATGGCGTTGGTCATCGGGATGGTTTTGGCGCTAACCCGCCTGCGCGTGGGTGAGGGTGGTGCAATCGAC